>JBNLFC010000160.1:0-7958 GCA_050305335.1 Leptospirales bacterium | reverse complement strand
CCCTTTATCCACTGGGAGGTCAAATACTACGACGAGCCGGAGGATAAGCCGGATGAGGAATTGCGTGCTTACACTATGGCCATCATCAACTCGGTGAAAGAGCTTCTGAAACTCAACCCTCTCTTTCAGGAGCAGCTGAAAATGCTCATGTCCCACATATCCTTTGAAAGGCCCGGAGCTGTGATGGATATGATTGCATCCATGACCACGGCCGAACCCGACAAACTGGAAGAGATTCTGGAAACACTCAACCTCATTGCCCGCGCCAATAAGCTTCTCATTCTTTTGAAGCAGGAGATCGAAGTTTCCAGGCTGCAGGAGAAGATTAAACAGGGAATCGAGGAGAAAATTTCCAAACAGCAAAAACAGTTCTTTTTGCAGGAACAGTTGAAAATCATAAAAAAAGAGCTGGGCCTGGAAAAGGATGATAAGACCACCGAGGTAGAGAAGTTTGAAAAGCGAGTAAAAAAGCTCACATTGAGCGACGAGGCAAAGCGTATAGTAGAAGAGGAACTGGAGAAACTGAAACTCCTGGAACCTGCATCACCAGAATACCACGTTACCCGCACTTATCTGGACTGGCTCACAGAGTTGCCCTGGGGTATTTTCACACGGGATTCTCTGGAGATTGAGAAGGCCCGCAGTGTTCTGGAAGCGGAGCACTACGGCCTGGAAGATGTAAAAGAGAGAATTCTGGAGTTCATCAGTACGGCCATCAAACGAGGTAATCTTTCCGGTTCCATTATATGTCTTGTAGGCCCGCCGGGTGTTGGAAAAACGTCTGTGGGTCGCTCCATTGCCGACGCTCTGGGGCGAAAGTTTTTTCGCTTTTCTCTGGGCGGCATGCGCGACGAAGCCGAGATCAAAGGGCACCGCCGCACTTACATCGGTGCCATGCCAGGGAAAGTCCTGCAATCCCTTCGCCGCACTGAAAGTGCCAATCCAGTGATCATGCTGGACGAGATTGATAAGATTGGCGCCAGCTTTCAGGGCGATCCAGCCTCTGCTCTTCTGGAAGTTCTGGATCCGGAGCAGAACAAAGATTTTCTGGATCACTATCTGGATGTGAGATTTGATCTTTCTCGCATTCTCTTTATAACCACAGCAAACACCCTGGATACAATTCCCGCTCCACTTCTGGATCGTATGGAGGTGATCAAGATTGCCGGCTATATTATGGCGGAAAAGCGAGAAATTGCAAAGCGTTATCTGATTCCAAAGCAACTGAAAGAGCATGGATTAACCGAGGACAATGTTCATTTTCAGGATAGTTCCATAGATTTCATTGCAGACCGATATGCCCGGGAAGCAGGTGTTCGAAACCTGGAAAATCAGATAAAAAAAATTATGCGCAAAGCGACTCTTCGCATTGCAGAAGGGAAAGGGGAAAAGCTGGATATCGATGCCTCCCATGTGGAAGAGTTACTGGGCAAACCCATCTTCCCGGAAGAGGAGCTCTACAACAGAGACATTCCCGGCATTGCTCTAGGATTGGCCTGGACGAGCATGGGTGGCGCAACACTATACATTGAATCTCGTGGAATCCTTTCGCGCAATTCCGGTCTGCAGCAGACGGGTCAACTGGGGAAGGTGATGGAGGAATCCTCCGTGATCGCCTACTCTTTTATTCGAGGTTTGCTTTCCCGAAAATCTCCGGATTACTCCTACTTCGATAAGCACTTCATCCATCTTCACGTTCCCGCGGGTGCCACTCCCAAGGATGGCCCTTCAGCAGGAATCACCATGGCTCTGGCCTTGTTTTCCCTTGTAAGCAATGCACCGGTGCGTTATGGCCTTGCCATGACCGGAGAGCTCACTCTCACAGGCAAAGTTTTACCCATCGGCGGAGTGAAAGAGAAGACCATTGCCGCACGTCGAGTTGGTGCCATGGAGTTGATCTTTCCCAAAGAGAACAAAAAGGACTTTGACGAGCTACCCGATCACATCAAAGAAGGCTTCACCGTCCATGCCGTGGATCAGTTTGAGGAAGTATTAAACATTGTATATGGAGATCATTGGGACTCACTTTTGCAAAATGCGGCGACTCAATTTGCAGAGCAAATCCAGAATCGGGACCCCGGCAAATCTTACGGCCATCAGGGTCAGGATGCGCAAAACCATTACCATGCGAGAGATCGCTGGATTGAACATTAAGATGGCATCCGTGAGACTTAGAGTGGGAGGATCATTCTGGATATAGTTACCCTGTTCTTCATTGCCATTGGCCTTGCCATGGACACATTTGCTGTATCATTATCTGGTGGCACAGGCACGGAAAGGCTCACTTTCTTTCACGCATTAAAGATTGCCTTTCTTTTTGCTGTAGTGCAAGCCTTCATGCCACTGGCAGGATGGCAATTGGGCCATGCATTCTACAACTTGATCGAGGCCTTTGATCACTGGATTGCATTTTTGATTTTGCTTTTCATCGGCGGAAAGATGATCTACGAAGCGACACTGGCAGATCAACTCCAGCCTGAAAAAGAGAGTAAAGACTCTTCCGGGGATTTCTATAAATTCAAGGTGGTGTTTGTTCTGGCTCTGGCCACCAGCATTGACGCTCTGGCAGTAGGGCTCAGCCTATCGGTTTTAAATCTCTCCATCTTGCTTCCCATGGTAATCATAGGTTTAGTGACCTTTTTTTTTGCTATGTTCGGCCTCTATCTAGGGAAACAGGTGGCCTCTCACCTGACTCGAAATATTGAGTGGCTGGGCGGGGCAATTTTAATTGGAATTGGCGTTCGCATTCTCACGGAACATCTAATCAAAGGAATTTGAAACCCGTTTGACTTTTCCCGATGAAATATATTCTACAGAAGGTATGGTTTTGGGAAAACCTCCTGATGAAAGATTTTACAATTCCTGGCCGTTCCCGGTTTGCTGTCCTTTGAAGAGTCTCCGCGCCCAGCATTGAACCGACGGAGTCACCAGGAGAAATAAAAAAATATGAAAATCCATCCTACGGCCATCATCGATCCCGCTGCCGAACTCCATGATTCGGTGGAAGTGGGTCCCTATTCCATAATCCACGGCCGCGTAAAAATAGGCGAAGGAACAGTAATCGGTGCCCATTGCCACATCTACAGCGGAACCACTCTTGGGAAAAACAATAAGTTATACGATAGTATTTTTCTGGGCTGCGATCCCCAGCATCTGGCCTTCGACCAATCCACACCCACGGAACTGGTCATTGGTGACGGCAACACCTTCCGGGAGTGTGCCAATGTACACAGGGCCTCGAAACTGGAACATCCAACAACCATAGGCAACGATAACTTCATTATGGAAAACGTCCATATCGGGCATGACTGTCAGGTGGGAAACAATAACATCCTGGCCAACAACACCGGTCTGGGCGGCCACACAATTGTGGGGAACCGTATTTTCCTCTCTGCTCTGGTAGGAATACATCAATTCACTCGTATCGGAGACTATGCAATGGTCGGCGGGCTTTCAAAAATTTCCAAGGATATCCCACCGTTCACAACAGTGGATGGAAACCCGGCCTGCGTTGTCGGTCTTAACAATGTGGGACTCAAAAGGAACGGTTTTTCAAAAGCGACCCGGACACAGATCCATCGCGCCTACCAGGTGATATACAACTCCGGCATTACTACAAGTCAGGCCATGAAAAAATTGAAAGAGATGGAAGATCGCGTTCCAGAGGTGGACATTATCATTCGTTTTTTTGAAGAGAGTGATCGTGGTGTCACCGACTATGATTACAACTTGCAGTCCGATGGAGACACTCATTGACCCGGAAAATGTCGATCGTACCGAAGAGGTAGAATTAACCGGTACGGTCGATGCTGAGGGTTTTGACAACGGTCTGCGATTGGACCGTGTTTTGCAGCGCCGCTTTCCCCGGCTGACCCGTAGCCACTGGCAAGAAAGGATTCGTTCGGCCCTTGTGCTGGTCAATGGTGAAGTGGTACGCCCGTCCCGAAGAATCCAGACGGGCGATCGCATCTCTTTCCAGTATACGAAGAAGGCCGAGCCTTCCATCCGGCGCGATTTCACAATCCTGTATGACGATGAGCACTTTCTCGCCATAGACAAGCCGCCCAATTTGCCACTCCACCCTTCCGGAAATTACTTTAAGAACACCCTCTACTTTCTCATGAAAGAGAAAATGGGAGTTGATTTTGTAGTTCGATTTGTGCATCGCATCGATCGGGAAACCAGTGGAGTGTTGCTGCTGGCCCGTTCCTCAGAAGCCGCCCATCTGATGCAACGTCAGTTTCAATCCAGAAGCGTAGTCAAAGAATACTTTGCTCTGGTAGAGGGCCAGTTCCCGGAGTATCTGGATGCCCGCGGGTACCTGACCGGATGCAAGAAAAGCAGGGTCAGAAGAAAGAGATGCTTCCATTCAGATGCGTCAGAATACGAGAATGGAGATGTCCCGGCGGGTGGGGAGAGTGCACGAACCGAATTTCTGCGCCTTCGTCACAGAGCAGGTGTAGAGCCAGTAACGTTACAGCATGGAGAGATCTCTGCATCCATCTCCCTTTTAAAGGCAAGACTCCACACCGGACGCAATCACCAGATTCGCGCAACCCTTTGCTCCCTGGGCTATCCCATGGTGGGCGACCGAATATACGGCTACGACGAAACACTCTATGAGAAATTTCTGGAAGATCGAGAGAGCGAAGAAGAAAAAAAAATGCTCCGGATGAACCGTACGGCACTCCACAGCAGCCTTCTGGAATTCACTCACCCATTCACACAGGAACGAATTAAAATCAAATCCCCCATGCCGGAGGATATGAAAGAGTTAGCCGAAACACTATAGCAACTTTTCACCATCATTGACGTCTGTGATTTCTTCTATTATCTTGCCGAAATTGGCGCATCTCTCTTCTGGCCCGGTTTCTGAAGTGCTCCAGCCTTTTGCGACTGACCCGCTTTTTCCATTCCAGTGTTTTGCGAAACAGCTCCCTGTTTCTGGCCTGAACTTCTCGAATGGCCAGCATTTGCCTTCGTCCCTCCAGGGAGATGCGTCTCATTTGAAAGATGGCATCTTTCAGTTTTTTCCTCTCCTCTGCACGAGCTTCACGCAAGATCATACGCGCTGACTTCACCTCTACTCCGTGTCCAGCCTCCACCACAACTGGCTCTTCCTCTGATTCCGGGAATTGAGAGATCTCATCTACTTCGACATTTTGTGCAGCCATCATGGCCACGGCGCCTTCATCTACCAGAAGGTCGGTGGAATCACCTTCCTGTGTAATTGCAAAGCGTGTACCCCGCACCGCAGCCACCGCAGTGGGAGTGGTGACTCTGGCCATGGAATCGGAACTCAGCTTCTCTACCTGAAGCATCAGGTTGCCTGCTGATAGAAATCCATCCAGATTCAAGAAACCCTCGGACTTCACAACCTGCACTTGCTTGATCTGAAAACGCGCATTTTCGCTCAGCAGGATTCGGCTCCCATCATCCAACTCCATCTGAGCCGATGCACCGGAACCAGTGGTGACCACATCACCTGCATAAACCACCCCGTCTTTAGAATAGACCATGGATGGTTGAACACGAAGGCTTTCGCCGCTGGCCCTGATCAAGAAGACCTCACCCTGAATCATGGTGAAGATGGCTCCCTGAACGCTTTCCGATGAAGTGGGCTGCGCCTTCAGCAACATGCCAGGCGTGCTGCTGATTGTCAGAAAAAGTAGAACAAATACGCCCTCGCGGAAGTGCGCGGAGGTTCCCGGTAGGAGTCTCAAGATTGAAAAACTGCGTTTATTACTACTGAATGGAATTCTGGCTTGCATAATCTTACCTCCGCGCTCTTCCGGGACTTTCACAATTCGGACTGCCAGATTTTCTGTAAAGGGAGATTCATGATTGACACAATCTTTAATAAATCCCAAGAACTCTTCTCAAAGCTCTTTGATAATTTCGAACAGAACTATTCGTGAAACAATTCCACCCCAATTCCCGTAAAGAAAAAAGACCAAAAAAAGATCTACTTGTACGTTGTAAGCATTTTCCCCTATGCGGTGGCTGCGAAAACCTGCAGAGAAGTTCGTCATCGCTCTTTGCTGAGAAACGCAAAGATCTCATTTCGCTACTGAATGATCCACTGATCCCGTGCGGACAGGGTCTGCAATCACCCAGAGACCATCACTATCGTAACAAAGTTCAACTTCCCTTTGGACGGGGTATCCGCCCCTCCCGTACCACCAGCACTGCCATTCCGGGACTTCTTGCCAGGGATAGATCTCACATTGTCCCCATGGAGGAGTGTTACATTCAAGAAGAGTCCCTCACAGCTATCGTGCTTGCTGTGAGGCAGTGGGCGCAGACTTGCAAGCTTTCGCCTTACAATGAGCGAAACCAGAGAGGGATGCTACGTTATATCCTTTTGCGAAGAGGAGCCTTTACAGGAGAGATACTTCTGACACTGGTTGTCAACGCCGATCGCCCTCCCCGCTGGAAAAGAGAGTTGGACGAACTATTTCGAATCTGCATGGAAGCGCTGGAGCCTTTTGAAGGGAATCGACTGAATGGGATCGTCGTTCATGGCAATACAATGAAAAACAATCTGGTATTACGCGATAAGCGGTTCCATCTGATCCAGGCAGGCATGGGTCAGATCACAGAAAAAATAGACGAGTTCCAGTTTCAGATCGAGCCAGGCACCTTTTTTCAAACTAACCCCTACCAGATCTCCGGTCTTTATAGTCTGGTCACTACAGCCCTGGAAGGAAGCGGTCGCGTTCTGGAGCTCCATGCGGGAATCGCTGCCATTTCCCACTTCCTGTCCCGGACGGTGGAATCGGTGGTGGCCCTTGAATCCAATCCAGACTCGGTCCGATTGGGTCGGCAGGCCTTGAAAAATAACCGGATTACCAACGTGGAGTTGCATCACCTGCCGGCAGCAGCCATGGGCAAGATTCTAAAAAAACAAAGTGCGCACTTCGAAGCGATTGTTGTGGATCCCCCCAGGGAGGGGCTCGATCCGACCACAATGGCTCATATTCTGGATATGAAACTGCAACGCATGGTGTATGTTTCCTGCAATCCCGCAACCCTGCTTCGCGACATTGAGCAACTGAAAAAGAAACTGCCTCTGCGCCACATAGAACCGGTGGATATGTTCCCTTATACGGAACATCTGGAAAGCGTTGCTTTTCTCGGGAACTTTTAGACTTAGACTTACTTTTGGGAATCTCTCCTGCAGAACGCAGGTCTCACGTTGGTCAGAAATTTGCGGTAACTTTTTTTTAAAATTGGCTACCAGGTTAACCAACCCGGATTCCTATCGTTGAAAAACGATGGCTTACTTTCTAAAAATTCGTTTTTGGGTTCAACAACTCAAAACCTGATATCTTCCCCATCATCCCTATCCTGTCCATTGCCCGACGCTGCAGAGAATCTGAAGCAGCTTTAACGTTTTTGTAGTTTCCTATTTTCCGAAGTTATCTTCCAGCAAACGTATCTTTTCCATTTGCTGACGATTCCATTCATCTTCACTGATGGGTGTGGAGAACCAGGCTTCCAGTATCTCTTTCATCACGGGAATGGAGGTGGTACGGAGACTTAAGGTAAGAACATTGGCATGGTTCCATATGCGTCCGCCCATGGCTGTTTTTGCATCATGGCACAGAGAAGCACGAATTCCTTTGCATTTATTAGCAGCTATAGTGGCCCCGGTACCTGTCCAACAAAGAGCAATGGCCTCCTGGGCCTCTCCCGACTGGACCTTTCTCATCGCAACGGCAGTAACGTCCGGCCAATCGGCCTGGTTACCGGGCGTTGCGCCCACATAGATAGCGTTATGCCCGCGCTCCTTTAATTCCGAAAGAAGAGCCTCCACAAGAGGCAAATACTCGTCACTGGAAACTGCAATATTCATAGTCTCTTATGGACGAAGATTTTCATACAGCAACTTTAATCAGTTGCATTCTTCGTAACTCACTCCCCACGTTTTAGAGCCCTGGACATCTCGCTTTCTC
>JBNLFC010000159.1:0-8002 GCA_050305335.1 Leptospirales bacterium | reverse complement strand
AGAATTTTTTGGTGTTTCCCGTTTTCTTGGACCCGTGCCCAACCGGCAACCCGTTATCTCTCCCCAAATCAGTTCCCGAGTTTTGGGGCCGAAGCGCAGCAGTTGGTGTCAGTTAGGCGCAGTGGATCGGACGATCAGTACACTTCGCAATCACCAATTAAGTGCTCAGCCCATTCGGAGATTGCCGGATCATCAACGATGAGTAGCTCTTGCGGTGTCCGACCAACGATTGTAAAAAAGACACTCTCTTCATCCTCGCCTGTCTGCCGAAAATTGTTAGTCTTCAGGAACCCTTTGAAGGCAATCGGGAGTCGCCAGCAATTTTTTGTATTTCCCTCCGCTCTATCGGAAAGAACGAGGTGATCCGAATAGCGGAAGACACCATAATCGCGTTCGGAGCCGATAAACAAAGTATTCGATGGGTCTGCCAGGTATTGTTTTGCCGCGTGCGGGTGGTAGCCATAGCGCGCAATTTGCGCTCGCTGGTTCAGAACAGCAGAGACCCTGAGATATCCCCATACTGCGTGGAAATCCTTCTGTTCGCGAACCCAGACAAAATTGCCTTCAGACGCAATCGCCTCCCGAAACCACCCAAAGAAGAGGAATAGATCACCCGGACCGACATTTCGATTTCTCAAAAGACCAGCAGAGGCACCTGACTGGCCAAAAGACGGGCCCCATTCCGGGGGACGAGAGTATCCGTAGGCCAACGGAAATATGTCAGGGTCAAAGTGACATTCGCTGAATTGAACTATGCCCAATGACTGCATTGCCTGAAGTAGTGATCGATCGGTCCCCGGAAAAACCAAATCTTTATAAAAGACACCAGACCCCGCCTCAGGTATCGGCAAGGGCACAAGTTTTCCATCAAATACAGGGCTCGGTGCACCCCCGTAACCTGAGTCGAAGCCTTTTCTGCTCAAGATCACTTTTGACATCTCATTTCCTGTCGGGACTGTTTATTGTATTGCGCATAACCCTCTCTTATAGCAGCGTATCAAAATATGATCTTTCGTGGCTGGCACTAAAACCCCATCCCCAAAAAAAGCCGCAACTTTCCCAGCGCTTGCATGCCCCCCAATTCCATCCAGCGCAATCTCTATGCTGCATCTTGTTAATGCTTAACATAATAGAGTTTTTACATTGTCCGCAAACGACACATTCGGTCAATTGATTTGTATTATTTATCAACAGAAATTAATATGCTGGATGACTTTAAGTATCAGGGTTAGGTAATTGTTAAATAAGTCGTTAAAGTTAAGAGAGGTAAAAAATGAAGTGAATTTCCAGAATAGCAGCGTCCGGGAATGCCATGAAGGGTCGGGCAGTCCTAATGTGCCCCATATGGTCGCTGTTGAGATGGCTGCTTTTAATCCTTCCAATCATCCCCATCTTGTCAAAATGCGGGAGAAAGCGAATCCGGAAATTCGCCTCCAGGCCGATCATCCAGAAATGCTCTTTGCTTTGATCGATTTTATCCTCGCGGATCAAGATTTCTTGCATAACCCGGGCAACGTCATCTGCGTTCAGGACTTTGATTTTCTGGTGTTCATTGAGTTCGTACTGCATGCGTAGACTTAAGGTCCGACGGGAAAGCACTTAGGTCAACAATATTCGGGATAGAAAAAGGCCTCATCGATTACAGCGTGGCCTCGAAACTAGATGAGCATGCCACCCCTGACAGCGGAGCACGGATTGCGAAGCGGTCGAGACTCGCGCCATGGAGGGCGCGCGACTCGACTCAGGTCGTGCCCATGCACCGTCACATGAAGGGCGACCGTGTGGGGGCAGACGTGCTCATTGTCATCTTTATAGCCCCTGATGGGACTTGTATATCTGAAACAGATCTGTCTCTGAAGGCACGAGTTCGCTGTATAGAAAGCCTGAAGAGGAGGCGCTGTCATGGTAGGTGCAGGCTCCATGGAAACTGCCACTTGTTCCTGAGATGGTCTTTATTATATCAGGAGAGCCAGAAAGAGTACCGGAATCGATGTCGGAGAATTTGAACAGCAGGCATCCATTGTATTTATCTTCACCGGAAATGTCAGAGACCGGAGTTACCATCAGGGAATCACCGACACTTGAACGGAAGAGTTCCGAAGCAGAGAACTTTTCATATCCCAGGGCAACTGCGTCAGCTGTTTGAAACAGGGTTCCGATGTATTCCCAGTTGCCTGCAACTGATAGATCATCCTGTGCGCTGATCTTGAGAAGAATAACGCGGTTGTTGGCAGGTCCTAGTTCATAGCAGACCAGGCTTACAAAGAGATCGCTGCCACGTGCATATGCCCCTGGTTCGCTGAAAATCAGGCAGCCATTCAGATCCGTGTCCAGCGTGTTGAGCATGATGGCCGGTGGTCCTCCCAGGGGAGAGCGGCTGGTCGCGTTGTTCTGTATTTCGTTGATACTGTCATAGCCTGCAGCACCAAAGAGCTTGACTTCCGTTGCGCTGCTCAGCCCCTCCGGTGTAGATGCGGCTTTGTATGCGATCCATCCATGCTGGAATTGACGGTAGTCTGTGGGATCTCCCAGCTGATTCTGGATGAGGTAGTGGTGCCAGAAGAGCTTCCACTCTTCCCCTGCTTTGGCTCCTGGATCATACACAAGCCTGGAGACTTCATTGTGCCATGTCCCTGCATCATCGGTCCAGTCTGGTCCTACTCCGTCTCCCAGGATCACATCAATGGCCTGGTTAATGGCATTGCCGGAGTCTGTGTAACTCCTCCCGCAGTCATCAGAATACGCAATTCGGGTGGAGACTGTGTGATAATTGATGGGAGCCCACCAGGTAGGCGCTGGATCAACGGCTGAGTAGCTCATATAGATCCTGCCAGCGGAAGGATCTTCTGTTAAAGCCGGATCAAAGATCCCTTTGGTAGCGTAACTTGTTCCCGCACCGGAAACTGTAAGTTTCTCAGCCGGGCCAGAAGAGGCACAGGGATTGTTGAAAAGGGCAGCCAGGAGAAGGGCATTTTGCAAGGTAGAATCATTAGTTTTATTTGTGCAGGAACTGGCAAAGGCAATGGCGATGGATATGATATATATGCGTCTGCCAGAAGAATTGCTTCGGTTCATACTGGATCCCTTGTGTGATACAATCGTTCAGGAGAAGAAAGACATCGTCTTTTCAAGATTTGTCATGCTCCGCTGAGTGTGTTAAACAAATCTGAAAGAACAGTGGAACATTATATAATAAATGGAATCACTGCTTTTCGTTCTGCGGGATACCCGGGAAACTCCTTCCGGTACCACCGGTGATTGGAGAGAGCCCGGGGAATCAGGTTGGCAGCGGTGAAGAGAGCGAAAACTAAGGCGGCAGGGCTCCAGGTAAGAAGGGCAAAGCCGCACCATTCCAGGAGTTCACCGAAGTATGAAGGCATCGACACAAACCTATAAAGCCCACCCCGGGGAATTTTGTAACCGGCTTCCCCGGGGCTGCGCAATTCCATTAGAATATGATCGCTCTGCCGATTGATAAACACTCCTGTAAAGAAAATGATCATACCTGCAATGAATGGAACGCTGTACAACCAGTCCACCTGGCGTTCTGGCCCGAGAAAAAAGAGCCAGGCTCCGTTGAGAAATCCATTCCATACATTGAACAGCATGGCCATAGCCACAACAGAAAGTGGCATGGGCTTGTTCTTTCCTTTGTGCTTGAAGGGAAAGATAAACGATCTGTACAGATAATGAAATTGCCATGTGGCCAGAAAGATAATGGCGCATATGTTTGTGATTCGTTCACCCAGCAGGTACATTAACAGAATGGTAACCACCGCGGGAGTTTCCATTGCGACCCAACCGATGGAAGCGGGAATCAGTGGTCCCCATCCAGCTCGCGAAAACCGGCCGTAGGGTGCCGTGATGAAAAGCAGCGTAATTGCGATGCCCGGTGTAATGGCAGACAATAACCATAGCAAGGGATAAAAGAGACTCTCCATCAATTGGACCCTTTCAGCGTCATATGCCAGGCGACGGTATCGTGAATGGTTTCTTCGAATGATCGTGGAATAACGCCGAGTTCCTCTACCATTTTCTGGATAGAGACGTGTGGGTGTGCATGGAGTGCGCGAAGGGATTCACGAGTAAAAAGTGGCGGCGTTTTTCTCCATTTAGACCATGCTTCAACAAATGGTGCGGCAAGAGTTGCCAGCCACATCGGTGAGGTAAAACCGGGCAACGGTACATCCGCTTCCAGACAAACCTGCCGTGCCAGTGCTACAACACTCCTGTATTGACCACCGACCATGAAAACAGTTCCAGAAGAGGCGCGTTCAAACGCATGTATCATGGATCGGGCCACATCGCGAACATCCACCCAATTCACACCACCGGCCACAAGCGTCCTCATTTCCTGCGAAATCAACCGTTGAATCACTCCCCCCATGGATGATGGTTTAAAATCGTAAGGTCCTATCACTCCGGTGGGACAGATCACGACGGCATCGACTCCGTCCGCTGCTGCGTCCAGTACATAACGATGTGCAACTGCTTTACTGCGATCATAGACAGGTGCGCTGGAATGAGCAATCAGTGGGGTTGATTCATCGAGTATTCCGTCATCTACCTCTTCAAAGGCGTGAACACTGCTGCAATATATCAATCTTGCTCGCCGGGTATGTTTACATGCTTCTATTACTGCAGCGGTGCCGTCTACATTCACCTGCCAGACTCGTCTGGCATCGCTCTCCTGCAAAGGAAGCACTCCAGCCAGATGAAACACAGCATCGGCATCGGCAATTGCCTCATTCAAGAAAACTTGATCACCGATATCGCCGTATTGTGTTTCAACTGGCAAAGCCTCCAGGTATTTTCCAGGATGGCGTGAGAGTGCAGTGACCTCCCACCCTTGCTCAAGTAATTCCCGGATAAGATTAATTCCAATATGCCCCGTGGCACCTGTAATTATGGCTTTCATACACAATCGATCCTATTTTTTCTTTCTATTGCGCAGCCACTTCTCAATCATTACTGGCAACTCTTGAATCCAGAACTCATAGTCTTCGATCATTTCGGTTAGAAAATCACGCTGGGGGCTCTCCCGGTCGATTACAGTCAGTCCCTTCTGGAGGAGCTTTCTCACTGCCTCCATCTCAATGACCTTGCGTTTCATAACGGATTCCATCAATCCGACTTTAATTCTGTAGAAATCCCTTCGGTCTCCTGCAACGCCCACCTGCTCCAGTACTCCCATGAGTTCCATGTTCCTTGCTGAGGTAGAGGCGGATGCTTTGCTGATTTTCAAAACTCTGGTTATATCTCCCAGAGAAAGCATGGGTTCGCTGGTTACTATAAACAGGCCTATGATACGGCCTGCCATACGAGAAAGGCCGTTTTTTTCGATAAAAATGCCAATCTCCTCTATGTAATCCAGTTGTGACTGCGTTGGTTTTTTCATAAACTTATTTATGATTTCTCCAGAAGTGAAAAGTGCCATCTTAAGAAAAAGAAGAACTGAGGATCGCCGTATGCAAATTCGGCCCTGCTTCGATCCTGACCGTAGGCATAGAGTCTGGCTCCCAGAGCCATGATTCCCTCATCGCTAAACCCATAGGAAAGCTGGGGGCCATAGATCATGCTTTTTCCTCGAATGTCGTAGATGAAAAAAGCAGTCCCGGCAATGGTTGTTGTGATTTCGTAGGAGGCGGAAAATTGGAAAAAATATGGGTTTTTCAATAATAATCTACCGTTGGTGCGAAAAAAGGAGAAATCCTTATCACAACAGGGTTCTATTTGATCCGTAGCGATCTGTGCTTCGCGAGACTGGGCTTGCGTAATGGTAGGTTCTCCGTCGTGATGACCGGAGTTATAAAAAAATTCCGCGTTCAATCGTAGAGCTCCAAAGAATGCGTAGCCGGTTCCCATGACCACCTGGTGTATGGGATGTTGCGCGATGGGATCTTTATGAAACTCCGGATCCTCCCTGCGTCCCAGATATGCGAATCGAAAAGAGGCATCCCACAGGGTGGCATTGGCTTCAAAACCGGCCACATAGGAGCGATAGTGGCGACCTGCCAGAAAGACCAGATCTGTAGTGCCAAAGGTGCCCTTATAACGGATCAGCAAGTCTGCATCTTCAGACTGTAACTTGCTGAGATTTCTCTCTTCGTCGCGGGTATGGGGCACAACGACCACCTGAAGGGAGTCATAGGGTCCGAAATACCTGGTTACGCTCAACAAATCCGCACCGGGAATATCTTCAATATCCTGAACCAGAATACCTACCGGTGTGATTAAATCCATAGGATTCAAAAATCTTCCTACCCCCCAGCTCGTTGCGTGGCGGCCCGCTGTGATATCCCAGACGTCACTTCTATATGCAAAATAAAATCTGTGAAGATCCATTCGCGCGGTATAACCATCCTCTCGCCATATTCTTTCTGCCGATATCAATCGATTGCGAACGTGTGACTCGAAGAGGTACGGATAGAGGTATGAGTCATGATGGTTGGTCCAGATGAAGTCCAGATTGCCCGAAGCATACATGCGAAAATTTCCGTGTGTTAAATCCATCTGCAAGCGTGCCCGGGTGGCTGAGGTGATGTCGTTGGTTCTGGTTTTCAGTCCGGTTCTTCTCTGATAATCGCTAACACTTTCGCGAATAAAACCTGAAAAAATATAATTCCAGGGAGTATCATCCAGGCTCTGCTGGCCTTCGCCAATTGGCGCGGTGACATCCCCCGTGGAATCAGTATCCGGGTTTTCCTGGGTCATTTCTGCACTTAACCTTTGTGCTGAGAGATAAAAGCACGCAAAGAAAGTGGCTGCGAATGGAAAGAGATAACGTCTCACTGATTTTTGATATTTCCAGAACATATGGATCACAACCGACCCTGCATGGCTTTGATCGGCTCTACTTTTGTGGCCATCCATGCCGGATAAATTCCTGATAAAAGACCGATAGTGGTAGAGATGGAAAAGGCAGTGACTATGTTGGATAGAGTCAGTACCGGGTATACAACCGTGCTGAAATTTGGATAGTTACTCATGGCATCGGCAACACCTTTAAAAGAGATGCCGCTCCAACCGGTCAGTACGACTATAACCCCGCCCAGAATAAATCCTACAATGCTGCCTGCGGCTGTAAGGAAGAAGGATTCTATTAAAATACTTGTGAGAATCACGGACTTGCGTGTCCCCAGCGCTCGCTGTATTCCAATTTCCTTCGTCCGTTCGAACACAGACATGAGAACAGCGTTGGTCAGTGTCAGAGCAAATCCGATGAATACAATTATATAGAAGATCTTCTGAAACTGAGCCGCCATAGTCAGTAGATCTTCTATATCTTTTATAAGGTCGGAATAAGTCACCACCTCCGCCTCTTGCGACAGAGAGGCGCGGTCCAGCGACGCAACCAGGCTTTTTTTCAATGCAAAGGCTTTCGCTCGATCTTTTCCGCGATATAGAATAGAACTTATATTGTCGGGTGTACCATCGTAGAGAATCGATAGCCGTTTTCGGGAAACCATTACCATATTCCGGTTGATCCCTTCCAGAGGGGATTCGAAGAGACCTTCGATGGAGGCTCTCAGGGATACACTTCCTCCCCCCCTTTTCCCTATGGAAAGCACCACACTATCACCGACACCCACCTCCAGTTTGTTTGCCAGAGAAGTTCCAATCATGGCGGGAATGGAGAATTCCGATTCGGGACTTTGTTCTGATAAATATTTCCCTTCTACCATCCATCCGGCAAAGTCGCTCACCTTCTTTTCTTTTTCTGGCTCAATGCCAACAAGCACCACACCCTGCGTCACAGATCCCATTCTCAGGAGTGCCATTCTCTCCAGGTGAGGGGCATGATGAAATCCACCATCATCTGTTCGTGCGTCCAGTACTGTCATCACCGGGTGGGGGTGCTGGAATTTCATGTCCAGCTTTCTTTTCTCCAGATACCCGGCAGGCCTCACCTGCACATGGCCCATGCCTGTGCCAAATCCACTCTGGAGCATGGAGTCCACAAAACCATTCATGAGCCCCATAAGGAAGATAACGCTGATCA
>JBNLFC010000158.1:0-8007 GCA_050305335.1 Leptospirales bacterium | reverse complement strand
CATGGGATCCGGAAGCGATTTCAAAGGGATCTATGAGCTAACCAATGATCGCGTTTTGAGCTACGAACGAACTACAGGTGGCGCATATCCCGCACCTTCTCGCATGAACGGTCTGCACGATCCAGAAATTGAAAAACTGATAGACAATGAATTCGTCTATCGCTCTTTCGTGGAAGGAGTGGAGCTGGCGAGGGAAGCTCTGCCGCCGTTCGATCATCAGGCTTTTTTATGCGGCGAGATGACTCCGGTTTATTTCGGATCGGCTGTGACCAACTTCGGAGTGGACCATTTTCTTAACTCCTTTCTGACACTGGCGCCTGCTCCTTCAGCACAGCCTACAACGGCAGGAGAGCCGCTTCCACCTGATTCGCCAGAATTCAGTGCGTTTGTCTTTAAATTGCAAGCCAATATGAATCGGGCTCATAGAGATCGGGTGGCCTTCATTCGCATTACCAGCGGAGTGTTTGAAAGAGGCATGGATGTAAATGTGGGGAGAAACGGCCAGGTGGAGAAAAAGGTAAAGCTCTCCAGCCCGGTGGCGTTTTTCGGTCAGGAGCGTTCCACCATTGATGTCGCCTATCCTGGAGATATCATAGGACTGATCAATCCCGGCACCTATCGCATTGGAGACATTCTTTCGTCGGGCAACCCTCCGCTCTTTCGTCCTCTGCCGCGTTACGCCCCCGAACTCTTCGCCAGATTGATTCCCACCGACACAGGCAAGCTAAAACAGTTTCGCAGGGGATTGTCACAACTGGCAGAAGAGGGTGTGGTGCAGGTATTTCAGACCACCGATGGGTCGGGCGCTGCTGTAATAGGAGCGGTAGGAACGCTCCAGTTTGAAGTCTTTCAGTTTCGACTTCAGGATGAGTATGGTGCGCCCTGTCGACTGGAATCCATGGGATACGAATGTTCCCGCTGGATTCGACCGGAAGATAAAAAAAGTTTCAGCACCTACGATTTGATCGTGGAAGACGAAGAGAAAAAACCGGTAGTCCTTTTTAAAAGCGAATATCGTTTGAAATCTTTTCAAAACGAACACCCGGATATTCCCCTCTACGAACATCCGCAGAAACGAGAGTGATACACCATGAAACTGCTGCAGCAAGAAATTTTTCGACGCAACGCATGGAAAATGTACCTTGCTCTATCCCTTGTCTCGCTGGTGACCGGGTTGGGAGCATGGGTAGTTGCAGGTTTTGTACAAATGGGCTGGCTCGGTCACGCAGGTTTTATGGGCTATCCCGCTTCCGTTCACCAGGAGTTGCTTCTGGGACCGTTTCTTCTGTTTTTTATACTATCATTCTCCCATCGCGAAAAAATTCTCCACCCGGACTTCCTGGACAAAAGCTCAGGAAATCTAACTTTCCTTACGGGAGGGCTGGTCACTCTGCTTTTTTTCGCGCTCCCATACCCCCCACTCCATCGCCTTGCACTGGCCATACTGTATCTCCTGCTTGCACTGGAGTTGCTGCCTTACAGGACCGACAGCCACCCCCTTGCCGGATATTTGATGTGGTCCTTGCTCTTTTTCGCGACAGGATTTCTTTTTAGTACCATATCTTTCGCTGACAGATATTCCTTTCTCTTCAGTGCATCACGAACTCTTGTACAGCAGGGGGGTATGATGTTGCTCTACATAGCCCTTCTGGAGACCGTTTTGCATCGCACTCTAAAAGAAAGGAGTCAGAGGATCCCCGGGATCATACCGGGCCATGGAATCCCTTATGTATCACTTCCGTCAGCCATGTTGCTACTGTTTTTACTGACCTTCCCTATAGAGTGGCTCCACTACTATTTCAATCGTAGCGCTCCCTCCCTGCTATTGACCCCCGCCATTCGTGCAGGTGTGACTCTTTTCTGGGTCTCTCTGATACTGCCACACCACTCCTTTCGAAGGCTGATGAGACAACCTTCACAACCCTCAGGATGGTTGATTCTAATTTCACTGCTTTTCTCCGTTGTCGGATGGATTGGATTTATGCAGAGCTACTCGGAACGCAGTCAATACACTCACCTCTTTTTTGTGGGCGGAGTAGGCGTTATGGCACTTCTTTCCATGGGAGCAGATACGCTGGATACAACGCGTTCGGTCCGGTTCGGGATTTTGTCGGGACGCTCAGCGATCGCTACGCTGATACTGCTGGTTGCCATTGGCCGAGCTATTTTTCCGGTAAACGAAGCCGGTTACTATGCACCGGTCATGGGAGCCCTGGCACTGATCACAATCATTGGATTGGTGTCCCTGTTTTTTCTTTCCTTAAAGAAAAAGTCACATTGAAAGCCTGACCGGGGAAGAGAGGTAGCTATGAAAAAATGCAATGAAGGAAAATCCCGTTTCCGTCATTGGATTGGGCCGGGAATTTTAAGCTCAATCATCTGGTTTTCTTTAACCGGATGCCACCGGAGCGATCCTGACCAGGGCATGGATCGAAATATTCCAGGCCATCCCATTGAAGACAGAGCTCTGCACGTTGTGTCAGGGAGTAGAGTTTACGTTCCGGCTTACGCCAGGGTGTATCACTACACAGACCACAAAACCATCTCTCTGATCACAACCCTTGCCATTCACAATACAGATCCCGAACAGCCTCTGGTCCTGAAATCGGTCCGATATTACTCGGAGAATGGCACTCTATTGAAAGACTATCTCGTCCAACCCCGGTCCCTTTCTCCCATGGCTACGGCAATCTTTCATCTTCATCCGGAAAAACAAAATGCAGGAATCGGCGCCAACGCAGTCGTGGAATGGGTTTCAGAATATCGGATTTCCAACCCTATCATTGAGACGATTATGATATCCACCGAAGGAAACCGTGGAGTCTCTTTCATCTCTCCCGGGTACGTTGTGGGCGAAGCAAAATAGTGAAGGACTGCTGTAAAGGATGCACTCCCTTTTGAGCGATATTGCGATAGCAATCATTGTTGCCACTGCAACAACTCTTATACTTCATTTTTTGAAACAACCAATGATTCTGGGATATCTGGTTGCCGGAATCATCATTGGACCGCATACATATGTGTCACCCCAGCTTGTGAGCGATATTTACGGCATTGAACTGATTTCCGAGATAGGACTGATTCTTCTTCTATTTATCATTGGTCTGGAACTCAATCCACGGCATGTAATGGCCAACGGGAAATCCATCCTCATTGCGGGAATCGGCCAGTTCCCTCTAAACGTAGTTCTGGGCCTTGCTTTCTTTCAGCTCTTTGCCTCCTTCTATGGCTACGGACGACTGGAGCTTCTCTACGTGGCTTTTTTCGCATCCTTAAGCAGCACAGCAATTGTTGTAAAATCTCTCTACGACAAATATGAACTGGGATCCATTCCCGGGAAAATTACAGTAGGTATTCTGATCTTTCAGGACCTCTGGGCCATTTTGCTTCTGGTATTACAGCCCAATTTGAACAACCCGGAATTTTCTCTCATTTTGCTATCCATCGGGAAAGCCCTGGTCTTGCTGCTATCAGGCTTTTTAATAAGCAAATATATACTGTCTTACCTTTTTACAAGAATATCCAGTTCCCCGGAACTGGTGGTCTCGGTTTCCATTGGATGGTGTGCCATTGTGGCCCTCACTGCTGACCTTCTGGATCTTTCGGTAGAGATGGGTGCGCTGATCGCAGGTGTATCCATTTCCACGTTCCCTTACCATATACATATTACGGCAAGAATCTCACCGTTGCGAGATTTCTTTATGACTCTTTTTTTTATCTCCCTTGGTATGAAAATCCCGGCACCGGAAGTAAAGTTTATTCTCCCATTAACCCTTCTGATTCTTTTTGTTTTCTTTTCCCGATTTATCATAATTTATCCACTACTGCGCATTGCTGGCAATAGCGGAAGATCTGGTTTTCTCACGAGTTTGAATTTAACACAGATCAGCGAATTTTCACCGGTCATAGCCACACTGGGCTTAAAATATGGCCATATCAATGAGCTCACCCTTTCGTTATTGCTCTATGCCCTCGGCATAACTGCCATCACCTCCACTTACTTCATAAAATACAGTTCATCCCTGTACAAGATATTTCTCGCCCTCTATTACCGGATCCGGCTTCCTTCCATGGATCTTCCTGAATTTTATGAGAGCCACCATTCCAGGCATGCACACTATCCTATCATTATTCTGGGATTCCACAGAGGAGCAAAGGTCCTGCTGGACCAGGTAAAGATCATGTCTCCTCATCTGCTCCAGAGGATCCTTGTAATTGATTACAATGTCGAAGTACTCAAAGAACTCTCTCAATCAGGGATCAAGGGTATCTTCGGTGATGTCAGCAACACAGAAACACTGATTCATGCTCATGTAGACCGGGCTGTGCTCATTATCTCTACGGTTCCAGATGTCTTACTGAAAGGAACCAGCAACTTGCGACTTACGGAAACCTGTCGGCAGCTGGCGCCTGACGCCGTGATCTATGCCACCGCTGACATGCCGGAACAAATTCCAGCACTGGAAAAAGCCGGTGCTAACCATATAGTACTGCCCTACTCTCTGGCCGGTAAATCTCTTGCCCGGGAAATTGCCATTACTTGCAAAGGGGAAATCGAGACCATTTTAAATGAGGATAAATAGAAAGATACCCGCTCATAAACATACCAGGCTTTCATCCTGTTTCTGTGCCAGATTTCACAATCATGGGACTTCCCGTGCCAGTTGCAGTATTCTTACAGCTCCCCGCATCACATAAGCAAAGACAAGAAACCCGACAATCAAATCCGGCAATGGGGAATTCAGAATCATTACCAACAAACCTGCTCCGATGACTCCAAGGTTGGCAATCACGTCGTTGGACGTGAAAATCTGACTGGCCTGGATATGAACCTCCTGGTTCCTCGATCGACGAAGTAAAATAAGCGACGCGACATTGCCCCCAAGAGCCAGAAGCGATACCCCCATCATAGTATAGGAGTCGGGCAGAGAATGAAACATGATCACTCTACGAATCACCTCGGTAAAGCCTGCCCCGGCAAGGAGGAGCTGGAAAACTCCGCTGACACGGGCGACTCTCCGTTTTACAATCAGCGTCCCTGATATGGCGTAAAGGCTCAATCCATAAACAACTCCATCTGCCAGCATATCCAGAGAGTCAGCCACGAGCCCCATGGAGCGGGCCAGAAGGCCGGCCACTACTTCCAGGGCAAAGAACGAAACATTGATAAGCAGCACACTCCAGAGCAATCGCCGATCCATTTGATCCTGATGCTGAGGCAACTCTCCCTCAACCCTTGTAGACTCAGTCAGGCGAGACCCAAGATGGAGAGAATCCAGAGCCTCTTCTATGGACTGGAGCGTTCCCTCCTTCTCTTCGTGATAAACCATCAGGCTACGCTGGTTCAAATCGAAACGCAGTTCATGAACCAAAGACAGGGGAGCCAGCTGCATTCGAACCATCTCTTCTTCCGATGGACAATCCATCTTCTCTATATGGAAAACACTCACAATCATTGCTCTTTCTCCTGACGAAAGGTGGACCCACTATCCATCCAGCTCTACCCGCACCGGCCCCTGAATTCCTATTCCCCGGCGCGTCAACCGACATTCATACGCCAGGACCTCGACTCCCCGGTCATGAGCTTTTCGCAGCAACTCTCCATATCGACTGTCTATATGGTTGGCAGGTCGAAAATGGTCGCCTCCACCGCGCTGAATCAAAAAGAGATTCACTGCACGGAATCCTCTTGTACGTAACTCCATCAATCGCTCCAGATGCCTCTGGCCACGCCGGGTAATTGCATCGGGAAACTGATAACTACCCTGATGAAGCAGAGTCACGGATTTTACCTCTACATAGCAATCGGGGTCAGGACCACCACTCAAAAGAATATCCAGACGACTCTCCTCGTCCACTTTCACCTCTCTTCGAAGAGTTCTGTAATGGGAAAGCTCTTTAATATAGCCCTTCTGTATGGCTTCGGCAGCCACACAGTTGGTGCGCCCTGTGTTGACACCGATCCAGCCGCTTTTTCCGTTGCGAGTCATCTCCAGCGTGTACTTCAATTTTCTTTCCGGAACGTCGTGATGAGTGAGCATGGCATGCCATCCCTCGCCTATGCAGCCAGTCATAGCGCCAGAATTGGGACAGTGGGCGGTGATATGATTTCCACCATCGAGTATAACATCCACCAGAAAGCGTTTGTAACGCGCTACAATACGCCCCTGAAGCAAAGGTGAATCAAATTTCATTCACCGAAGCTATTTCAGGGCCTCTACGAGGCTTTACTCTTTTTTGAAAAGGACATAATTTTTTTACAAAAAAAGACCTTCCGGATCAAAAATTTATTTATCTGCAGGGGGGCATCTGCTAAACGCACAAAACAGGGTCTTTAGACCCGGACCGAATGTGATGGCGGCTTTTGATTTACGAACCTTCGTGTCAGTAATGTGAACGCTTGCTACCGCCATCATTGTATAGACACTTGTGTTGTTAAAATTTAATTGCGCAGGCATTACTGGAGGGAGGTGAGATGGAAGATCCCCTTGGCGAACACTATTTGATTGAGTTGTATAAATGCGACCGCGAGCTTTTAGATAATCTCGGAGTCGTTTCTGACACAATGCTGGAAGCAGCGCGTCTGGCTGGAGCCACCGTCATAGACGAAAGGTTTCACAAATTCAGTCCGCAGGGTGTTTCGGGCGTGGTAGTAATCGCCGAATCGCATCTGAGCATACATACATGGCCTGAGCTGGGCTATGCGGCGCTCGATCTTTTCACGTGCAACCACGATATGAACATACATACGGCAATGGACCTTCTCAGGCAGACATTCAAGCCTGAAGATGTAGAAATTCGGTATCTTGCAAGAGGGATTCTGGACCCACAACAGAGATCCAGATTTCAAATGCAGATAGTCACCGAAGAACTAACTGCATCGGTAATCTAACATTACTGGAAGGAGGAACACAGATGACCGTATCCATTTCACGCAAAAACATCAGCTTTTACCTATCTCCTCGCGCCGAAGTGCGTAGAAGGGAAGATTCCGAGCGATCTATCTTCGCAACATCCACCATCCAGAAAGATACTCTGGTGGCCATACGGGGAGGATCTCTCTATACCTCAAACGAACTGACCTACCTTTCCAGAGAGCACGTGGATTATGCTATTGAGATTGAAGATGATCTCTACCTGGCACCAGACTCTGAAGAGACTCTGGAAGAGAGCAGGCTCATTCGACACAGTTGCAACCCTAACCTCGGTTTTTCAGGACAATCGGGCATTGTGGCGATGCGAGATATCATGCCGGACGAGGAGTTGACCATCGACTATGCCATGGCCTACACCCGCATGGAAAGCTTCGATTGCGAATGCAAAACTGACCTCTGCCGCAATGTAATTTCGGCAGACGACCATATGCATCCGGACGTTCGCAGCCGCTACCGTGGTTACTTTGTAAACCATATGGAACGCCGCCATCAGGTGTTTGCCGAAGGCGACTCCTATATGGAGAAGTTCAACGCAACCGGCGCCTGGGGGCTTGTGACAGCTCTGGATCTGCACGATTGCAACCCCGAGACCATTCGTAGTGCGGAAAAAATCCATGAATTCACCGTGGAACTCTGTGAAAGAATCAAAGTAAAACGCTTCGGCGAGCCAGTGATTGTAAACTTTGGCGAAGACGAACGAGTGGCGGGCTACTCATTGGTACAGCTCATCGAAACCTCACTGGTATCAGGACACTTTGCTAACTTGACCAACCGGGTCTATCTGGATATCTTCAGCTGTGCCTACTACGATCCAGAAGAGATGACCCGTTTTGCCTGTGAATTCTTCGAAGCAAAACGATATAACAAAAACGTCTATCTGCGTTATTGATTGGCGGAAAAACAACTATACCGGGAATTCACAACGTTCCTGTAAAACCCCTGCTGGAATTGCCTGCAGGGGTTTTTTATTGCCCGATAGACGCGCGGTATATCGTCTCATACACTTAAGGAGCTCTTCCATGAAACGAAATCAAGGCACGATGATAATCACTCTCGCAACCATCACTGCTTG
>JBNLFC010000157.1:5524-8022 GCA_050305335.1 Leptospirales bacterium | reverse complement strand
CGCTGGTTGTGGGAGAGTTGCAGGAGGGGAATCTGAAGAAGGTGTCTCGTGAGGTTGCGTCGGCGGCCAGAAAGATTTCCGATCGTGTGGTTGTACTATTGGTCAATGGTAATGACTCTCACGGGGCTGAGCTCTTCGGGGCTGGAGCCGACATGGTGATTAAATGTCAGGTGGAAAAACCGACTCCGGTTGGATTAGCCGAATTGATTGCCAGCATTGCAGGCAGTCAGAATGCAGAGTGGATTTTTTTACCCCATTCTATTCAATCTCGAGATCTGGCGGGCCTCCTTGCCGTCAAAATGGGTGGGGCACTTGTAGCGGACGTTGTGGAAGTATCTTCCGCTGAAGGTGGCATTCAGGTAAAAAAGCCGGTCTATTCCGGTAAGGCTTATGCCAATGTACGCGTCTCTTCCCCGGCTGTCCTTACCATTAGACCCAACGCGGTGGAGATCGTTCCTTACAATGGACCCCAGACCATGGAGGCGTCTGACCTCCAGGCAAAGTCTGATGGAAGCACCATCTCAGATGTGCAAATGGAGAGTGGCGGCAAAGTATCTCTTACGGACGCGTCCATCATTGTTTCCGGTGGTCGTGGTATCAAAGGCCCGGAAACCTGGCCTATGCTGCAGGAGTTGTGCGATGTTCTCGGTGCTGCCCTGGGGGCGAGCCGTGCTGCCGTTGATGCAGGCTGGATCACTCATGATCACCAGGTAGGACAGACCGGAAAGACAGTGTCCCCCAATCTTTATATAGCCATCGGGATATCCGGCGCTATTCAGCATCTGGCCGGAATGAGTTCATCTCGTTATATTGTGGCCATCAATAAAGATCAGGAAGCCCCTATTTTTAAGGTTGCTACTTATGGAATAGTGGATGACCTTTTCCAGGCAGTTCCGCTTTTCACCGAGAAGTTGAAGAAGGTTCTCGGTTGACATTGGAATAATATGCGAAGTAAAACTTTTTTCATTTCAACGCTTTCACTTCTGGCGATGATTTCATCCGCCTTGAGTTTTCCAGCGCTCTATGGACAATCCTCGCCGGAAGTGGAAGCCGTTGTTCGTGAAATGCATAGCTGGCGAAGTTTTAAAGCAACCATCGTTGTAGAGAGTGAGGGTACCACTTCCAGGGCAGAGCTTGCATATCAATCCGGGAAATTCCAGATGAGGTTCACCGATGGTCGGGTGATTGCTTCCAATGGACATCAAGTGATCGTTTACAATCCCGAGACTGGCGTTGGTGGTAGACAGGATCTGGATCCAACGGTGCCTGTGGTAGGAGGACTGGATTGGCTTTTGCATGGTTTTCAAACAACCGTAGAAGGGCGGAGTGCGCGCCTGAAAGCTCTCAATCCTGCTCAGTCTATCCAGGAGGTTCGGATGAAATGGGGAGACGACCATCGGTTGACCATGTTATCCATTAGGTATCGCAATGCTGATAATAATTTGACTGTTTCGCTTTCGGCTTTGCGTAAAGTTGAAAGTTTTCCAGCCAGCGTATTCTCATATAAACCACCTGCTGGCACTCGCACCGTTGACAATCCTCTCAATCAGAGCAACTGATTCATGGATCCTACACTGACAAGATCGAAAGCGCATCAGGTTTTTGGCGAATTATACCGAAAACCAAGATCTGCTGATCTTCAGGCAGAAGTGGAAAAAATTGTGCAAAGCACAAGCGATATCTTTGTGCGAATCAAGAAGATAGAGGAACTGGACGCAAGGGAGGCGAAAAAAAACAATGCCGCATCCGTTCGTAAAAGTCGAGAAGGCGAATCCAGGGCAAAGAGCAACGGTCAGGCTACAGGTAATTCTGGTGACGTACCGAATGCAATCTCCTCGAATATAAAGAAAACTAATAAATCGGGAGCGTCGTTATTCAGCAAAGATTTCTGGGTTCAGCTATTCGGTGGTGACATTGCGCTGTGGGGACTGGAAACAGGAGCCATAGACACAGGATTTATGGGTTTGAATCTTACCGTTTCCGGTGACGCTCTCAATCTCTTCAAGCGAATGCCTGAACAGCAAGCCGTTGCCGCTCTACAGGCTATGCGTGCGGTTTTGCGCATAGCGTGGGAACAATGGACGCCTCCGATTTACAATGTGCTGTATGCAGCACAACTATTCTTAAGTGAGTTTATACAGACGATGGCTCTCTCCAGATCCTCTTTTCTTCCGGGGACCTGGATCAATCAGACCGTAAAAATGCAGAGAGCTTATGGCGCACTTCTTCTATACGAGGGTTTTAAAGAAGTGCTCCGGGAAGATTTGATCACTCTGGCCAGTCAGAGCAGCGAATTGACCGGGCAGATGTCTCATTTACGCAATACAGTACATTTTATCAACAGTCTGGATGAGCGAACTCCCGATTTAATCAATACCATTCTGGCTCACTATATACTGACAACGAAAAAGCTCTACACCTGGGAAGAGGTAGCAAAGCAACTGGAAATTCCCCCTCCTGAGTTACACCATTTTCGGAGTATAGAAACCATCACTCCT
>JBNLFC010000157.1:0-5514 GCA_050305335.1 Leptospirales bacterium | reverse complement strand
ATCCGGACAAAGCAGAACGAAATCCGTGAAATTGAAGATATTAAAAAGAGATACTATCAATTTGATGAAAACAAACACCTGAATGTCAACTTTCTCGAGCCTATTATAAGAGACATCGGTAATCGTATATTTTCCGAGAAGGCAATGACGGAGAATCTTATTAAAAGCCTTCGCAGCGCGCCGCACCGCCTGCTCTACATACTTGTGCGCGATTTTGACCTCAATGCCCAGACTCTGCTGGAGGGATCTGTCACGGTACAGGGTCAGGGATTTACGGAAGAAGCTGTGCTTTTTAAAACCGGTACCTTTCGAGTCTGGCTGGAAGAGATGGAGTCTGTGCTGAGGGATCTGGAAGCCTTCAATCGAAAAAATACCAATTTCAGCTATGATTTCCACCGTTTAAAAGAGGAATTTGTAAAACGAGATACAATTCCCGTTGACTCCCAGAATGGTACGCTGTTGCAAATCATACATAAATCCAACAAAGCTATGCGAAACATTGCATTCAATCTAAAGCTGGTAGCTGACAATCACTACCAGGCCGTTGGGTCGGAGAATTCTGACAGCGTGAAAGAGAAGCTGGTGCGTACAAAGGATCTTCCCATTGAACAACTGGAAATGGGGATGCGCTACATCCCCAATGTGGATCGTATCATTGTTTCCAACAACCGGTTGAACAATAAAAATCTGCTGCAGGCGATGGAAGAACTCACCGCAAATTTATTCAATTACCTCTTTATTTTTCGCGATTCAGAAGTGGTAGACATGATGGCCTCCTCTCGCCAGATCGAAGCCGATATCGCGGCAACCATGGAGGAATTGAAGCGAATGGGAGAGAGTGTTTAGCTCCTCCATTCAATCTTGAATCGAATATTGAGCGTGCAATACCGCCCTTCCGTGAGAAATCACATAAAGAGTGATTTATTATTCAAGCATTCCCGAAAAAAAACGCTTGATTCCACTTCTGGCAATTATCGAATTCATGTCCATTGCTTGAAAAAGCGAGCATTGAGCGGAAGGTCGAGCGTTCTGGCAAACGTTTGATGCTTTTTGCTCAGAGAAATAAAAAAGAAAGTCGGCAAACAATATAGTGCCGGACAGGAAGTGCGACCAATGGATCAACTCATTAAATTGCGAACAATGCCCGTTGCGGACCTGATGATAAAAGAGATCTCCTACATTGACGGATCTGCGGTGGTATCGGAAGCGATTCAGCAAATGAAGAGCAAAAATATCTCCAGCCTGGTTGTAAAACCACGAAATGATGATGATACATACGGAATTGTTACGGAGAGAGACATTCTTGAAAAGGTGATCGATCCAGGTGAAGATGTGCATCGTGACCCATGGAATACGCAAGTGCACACAATCATGAGCAAACCTTTGATTACAGTGCATCCTCAAATGCGTCTCAAGTATGCCCTGCGATTAATGAAAAGGGTCGCCATCCGTCGTCTTGCGGTCATGGAGGGTTCGAAGCTGGTGGGTATTCTCAGTGAAACCGATATTTTGCATGTGGTGGAAACCATGATTCCAGGCAAATCGGGAAAAACAGCTCTCTGATCGTTACTGAGTCCTTTTGTTTTGCCAGAAATTGCAGGATTCACACAGCCTCTGGCTGGACCTTTATCCGGAAAGTCTCTTCCGGCGCAAAAGCGGCAAGATGTCATCGATTCATTGTGCAAGTTCATAACGCACAGTGATTAAAAAGATATAGAAAGTTGGGGAAGCGGGATTTGACTGACTTACCGTTTCCCTTAAATTTAATAAAGAGTGAGCATAAACGAGCATGAAACCATTTGATATACTCATCGTCGGGGGGGGCGGTGCGGGGCTCTATGCGGCCCAGGAAGCACTGAAGACCAATGCCCGATTGAACATTGCAGTTCTTTCCAAGGTCTATCCCAACCGGTCTCACACATCAGCAGCCCAGGGTGGAGTGAATGCAGCTCTGGCCAACAAGGCGAAAGATGATACTATCGATCTCCATATTTTTGATACCGTGAAAGGCAGCGATTATCTGGCGGATCAAGATGCAGCAGACTATCTTTGCCGGCAGGCTCCTTCCATCATTCGCGAAATGGAAAACATGGGAACACCCTTTTCCCGTATGCCCGACGGGACCATAGCGCAAAGACCTTTCGGTGGCGCCACCAATCCCAGATGCTGTTACTGTGCCGATAAAACCGGTCATACGATGCTTCAAAATCTTTATGAACAGTGCCTGCGTCTAGGCGTGAATTTTTACAATGAGTATTATCTTCTCAGCATTGAAGAGTCCGACGGGCGCTGTCAGGGTGTTGTCGCTCTCAACATTCGCACCGGCGAGATTGTCGCGCTACCTGCACGTATTGTGATTCTTGCTACGGGCGGATATGCCAAGATGTACTGGAATCGCTCCAGTAACGCAGCAGGGAATACGGGAGATGGTCAAGCCGCGGCATTTCGCGCGGGAGTGCCATTAAAAGATATGGAGTTTGTGCAATTCCATCCTACAGGCCTTCGAAAAAGCGGTCTTCTGGTTACCGAAGGTGCCCGCGGTGAAGGCGGATATCTTGTGAATGTAAAAGGCGAGCGATTCATGTCGCGTTATGCTCCTGAGAAAATGGAACTGGGGCCCAGGGACCTTGTATCTCGCTCCATTGAGACAGAAATTCGAAATGGACTGGGCTTTGAGAGTTCGGCCGGTCCCTATATGCAACTGGATCTACGTCATCTCGGTGCCGATCTGATCAAATCTCGTCTTCCTCAAATTCGTGAATTGACGATGTATTTTGAAGGTGTGGATCCCATTGATGAACCTATCCCGATCCGACCCACAGCCCACTATTCTATGGGTGGAATCGATACGGATATTACATGCCGCACCGTATTGAAGGGCCTCTATGCCACAGGTGAAGCAGGATGCGTATCCGTGCATGGTGCCAATCGACTGGGTGGAAACTCCCTTCTGGATATTCTGGTATTCGGTAAAAGAGCCGGTCATGAAGCAGCGATGGAGGCACCATCTCTTCCCGATCCGCACATTTCGGAAACGGCAGTAGAGCATCATCGCAGGGAGATTCGCGATTTAACCGAGCATGATCGATTCGAACGTTACAGCCTGCTGCGTGAAGAGATGGGCAAGGTACTGGGTGATCATGTGGGTATCTATCGAACGGGTCCGGAAACCCAGAAGGGTCTCGAAAAACTTATGGTTCTACGAGAAAGGTTCAAAAAAGTCAGGGTACATGATACCGGAGATATCTATAATACTAACTTGATCCAGGTGCTGGAGCTTCGCAATATGCTGGATCTCTCTTTGACCGTTGCCCACGGCGCTTTCTTGCGCGAAGAGAGTCGCGGTTCCCACTCCAGGGAAGACTTTCCCAAACGCAATGATGAGAACTGGCTGAAACACAGCCTGTTTCACTGGAAAAACGGGGAGGTGTCGGTCGCCTACAAACCGGTCACCATGGGCAAATATGAGCTTCAGGAAAGGAAGTATTGATCTATGGAAGAGAAAAAAGATATAACGTTCCGCGTCTATCGCTTCAATCCTCAGGCCGACGCTCATTCTTTTTACGACACTTTTCGTATCAGTGTGGAGCAAGGTATCACGGTACTTCGTGCCCTGAACTACATAAAAGATAATGTGGAGCCCACTCTCTCTTATCGATTTTTCTGTCAGGCTGGAATCTGCGGTTCGTGCGCTATGCGGATCAACGGCGTTTCCAAACTGGCCTGCACCACCCAGGTCTGGGATGAACTGGAAAACTGCAAGACGAAAGAGGTGATTACCATTGAACCTCTCAACAACCTGAATATCCTCCGCGATATAGTTGTGGATATGGATCCGGTTGTGGAGAAGATGAATCGCTACAGCACCTGGGTTCATTCGAAAATGCCTGAAGAGAAGATGGGCGAAAAAGAGTTCATTGTGGCAGAAGAGGAGTTTTTGGTCTATGACAGGGCTACGGATTGCATCCTCTGTGCCTCATGCCTCTCCGAGTGTACCATCACCAACGGAAGTGGTGGCGCCTACATCTCACCTCTCATTTTATTGCGATCCTTTCGTATGAATGCCGACAGTCGAGATGCAATTGGCAATCAGCGTCTGGCCACACTTGTGAAAGACCATGGTGCCTGGGACTGTACTCACTGCTATCGCTGTCAGGAAGCCTGCGTGAAAAATATTCCTATCATGGATGCGATCCATCACATCCGTGAGCAGGCCATCGCTGAAAGAGGACCACGGGACACAGAAGGCGCCCGTCATGCTGCGCTCTTTGTGGATGACATCAAAAGCAAAGGACGGCTGGTGGAGTCCATGCTTCCGGTGAAAACGCTGGGACCCTTCAAATTTCTTTTCACCCAGCTTCCTTTAGGAATGCGAATGATGCTCAAAGGCAGAGTGCCACCTCCACCATTTTTGATGAAGGCGATTCCCGGCATAAAATCCGTTCGGAGAATGCTGAAGGAGTTTTCCGCATATCAAAAAGAGAATAAAAAGAGCCGGTCTTAAAACCGGCTTCAGTATAGAAAGCATTCGGTCAAAACCGAATCGGGAGCAATGAGAGATGAGACGTTATGCATACTTTATCAGCTGCGTGGTGGAATCTACTACGAAAGAACTGGACCATTCTCTGGAACTCTGGCAGAATGAGCTGGACATTGAACTTGTAAAGTTACACGAGGGAACCTGCTGCGGTGCATCCAACCTGGACTATGTGAATCCCGATCAATTTTTGCTGGTCAATGGAAGAAACATCGCCCTTGCGGAAAAGCTTGGTCTGGACCTGGTCACCTCCTGCAATACCTGTCTTTTAACACTGCGCAGGGCAAAACAGGAGCTGGACGCATCCGAAGAGAAACGCAATATGGTGAACCGCTTTCTGGAGAAAGATGGTCTACAATATACAGGGAAATCCGATGTGCGCCACTTACTCTGGATTTTGAACGAATATGTGGGCCTGGACACCATCCGTAAGAAAGTGAAAACACCGCTGAAGGGAGTGAAGATAGCCCCCTTCTATGGCTGCCATATTCTTCGTCCATCGAATCTTTTTGGGGGACGTGATAATCCTGACTCTCCAAAATCGCTGGATCAACTTGTGGAGGCTCTGGGCGGCGAGACTGTGGAATATGCCTCCAATAACAAATGCTGCGGTTTTCATACTATGATCGTGGCAGAAGAGGAGTCTTTTAAGGTGGCAGGACTTGCAGTAAAGGATGGAATTGATTCCGGTGCGGACTACATTGTTACCCCATGTCCACTCTGTCATCTGGCACTGGATATGTGGCAGAAAGATGCCATGGACTCTATGAATGATGATCGTTCCATTCCCATACTTCATCTGTCGCAGATAGTGGGATTGGCGCTAGGTCATAGCAAAGAAGAACTGAGGCTGAACAAGCACATGGTCCGGTGACGTGTCATGGCACTACCTGAGTTGTTGCGCCGGGCGTCCATTGACTGGTGAGAGAGCACACCCGACCCCCTGCCTGTCCCTCCGTGTCCAGAGCATGGGGCAC
>JBNLFC010000156.1:0-8056 GCA_050305335.1 Leptospirales bacterium | reverse complement strand
ATTTTTCCGGTTACACCGATATTGCAATTGGCGTGGCTTTATTAATGGGATTTCGTTTACCGGTCACTTTTAACTCTCCTTACAAAGCATTGCATGTTGGTGAATTTTGGAAAAGGTGGCATATTTCTTTGACCACCTGGATCCGGGATTATGTTTACATCCCTCTGGGAGGCAATCGGGTCGGTCCTGTTCGAACTTATGTAAATATATTTATTATCTGGTTTTTGACCGGAATATGGCATGGACCCGCTTATCATTTTATTCTCTGGGGTGTCTGGCAGGCAATTATGCTTTCCATTCATAGGGAATACTCCCGAACCAGGCTACGCCAATGGCTGCTGAAAAAGGGTGGATGGGTCTATCGGGAATGGTCCCGATTACTGCTTTACTTTGGTCTGGTATTTGGATTCATCTTTTTCCGGGCGCAGGAAACCACGACCGCTAAAACCATGATAGCCCGCCTCTTTGCCATTTCGGACCCTTCTTCCCTGTCCAAAAAAATCTCAGAAGGAAAACTGGCCGATTTGTTCCATGCGTCTCTGCCAGCACCGATCTTCGGCAAATTCGCAATACTGTTGTTGCTCTATCTGGCTTATGATGTCTTCTTCAACCGATATCGCCTGGAGTATTTTCTCGAAGATCGCAACCGCTGGAAATTTGTGGGATTGATGGCATTCATAATCATGTCTGTGATTGCTTTTTCATCGCCCGATTCAGCCAGTTTTATGTATTTCCAATTTTAAATGAGTAGCGAGGGTCAACCTCATGAAAGAGTTGATTTCATTTTTAAAAGATATAAGGTTCCTCCTTCCGGCTTCGCTCCTGGTAGGATTCGAGCTTTTCATGCAGTCAGGCCTGTATCGACATATTCTACAGCCAAGATCGTATGCGGATAATGTAAATCATGTTGTGGATGTAGACCGGAGTTCACCCATAACACCGAACCTTTTGATTCTGGGCACCTCGGTAGCTTATCAGGGAGTAAACCTCCCCCTCCTCAACGAATTGCTAAAATCCGAAGGCATTGTAGCTCAGAGCGGTGCTTCTGAAGGAGCCAAGCTGATCACCCAGCACACGATCTATCACAATCTAAAAAAGGACCTTCCCAAGCTTCAGGCCGTACTGCATGTAACAGAGGTCACAATGCCATACACCGCTCGGCCACAGCTAGATCCTCCCAACCGAAGCATGCTTGCCCAGTTTCCCGGACTGGACGCTCTACAACGAATGAAAGCTTATGACTACGAGATTAAACAGGAAGACCTCACCTTTTTTTTCATCCGCAGCATTACGTATCAAAAGGACTTCAGAGATCTTGTTTTAAGTCCCCTCTCCAGAATCAAACGAGTAGGAAGACGCATGCGAGAAGCCGACTCTCTATATCCCTATATCAATGAGTATAAGCTCAAGCTTTCCGCATATCAGGCAACGACCCTGGACGAATGCATACGGGCAACGGAACGGGGAATTCCGGAAATTTATATTCAGCGTAACAAAGAAGCTGTCAAACACCATAGAGAGGCGGTCAGGCAAACGTGTGAACTTGCAAAATACGACCCTATGGATCACCCTGACTACAGAGAGTGGGGAGATAGATACTTCCGAGAACTGGCTCTTTTTTATAATGAAGTTCGTAATGATGGGGCCACAGTTTTTACAATATTTCCTCCCTACTCTGAGCTCATCCATGACCACCACGAAACTGAGAGAATGGCAACATGGCACAATGAGCTTACAGCTATTGCTGCCGATGGCAAACCGATGTATGCGGACCTTCGCAACATACTCCATGATCCCCGCAATGGTGACTACTTTTACGACACCATTCATCTAAACAGGGAAGGATCTTTGAAGTTTACACGGGCTCTGGCAAAGGCCATTATAAAAGAGAAGAAGAGGCTGTTTGTACAAAAAAGACCCTGAGGGTTTCTATGCGCTTCACAACCCTGCCCTTTTTTATATTCTTCATCATCGCCTATGTCGCATACTGGAATATAAAAGGAAGAAATCGGCTCTGGCTTCTCTTCGTCTCTTCGTTACTTTTCTATGCTGCCTGGTCCATCGGTTTCACTCTGCACTTCATTTTAATCATCACCATCAACTACTTTCTGGGGCGCCGCCTTCATGAAAAAAAATCGAAACCGATCCTGATTGCCTCCCTGTTGCTGAACTTCAGCAACCTCTTTTTGTTTAAGTATTTTTATCTATTCTTACAAGCCCTTCATGACCTTACAAAAAACCCGTTGCTTCTGGCCGAGAATTTTAACGCCATTCTCAATAAAACAACAGGCCTGGATAGCATAGTGCTCCCTCTGGCGATTAGCTTCTACACCTTTCAAATAACAGCCTTCCTCATCGACGAGTATAGAGGGCAAATAAAGAATAAAACGTCTTTCCTGGAATTCGCGGTTTTCATTCTTTTTTTCCCTCAGCTGGTGGCTGGCCCAATTATGCGACATGAAGAGTTTCTCCCGAAACTGCACAAAATTAGAGCAGACGAAGGGCACATCAGTGCTGGCCTATTCTTTTTGCTGCTGGGTCTTATCAAGAAAGTAGTGATCGCGGATAATATGATAGCACCTACCACGGATGTTTACTTACATCCAGAAAATTACAATGGTCTGTCCAATGCTTTTGCAACGCTGGGTTATGCGGTTCGACTCTATAATGACTTTTCGGGTTATACAGACATTGCCAGAGGGATTGGACTCCTTCTGGGGCTACCCCTTCCGCTCAACTTCAAAGGCCCATACCTTGCTCTTTCCATAAAAGATTTCTGGCGCAGATGGCATATTACGTTATCGAGCTGGCTGAGAGATTATATTTATATACCTCTGGGTGGGAATAGAACAACAAAACTTCGCTCTTATATAAATCTGGTTATAACCTTTACGCTGGGCGGTATGTGGCATGGAGCAGCTTATACCTTTGTTGCCTGGGGATTCTATACCGGAGTCACTCTGGTTGCGGAGCAATCTTTGCATAGTCTATTTGGACGATTGGCTCAGAACAATAAAGGCGTCATCGCGGAGACGCTTTTCGCGCATAAGGCGCAATGGATCTGGAAAATCATTGGAAACGCTCTGCTCTACACCTGGACCCTTGGCCTATTTCTGATCGGGCTCTCATTTTTCAACGGCATAAACCTTCAAAACGCACTCACCATGGTTCAAAGAATTTTTACCATGGCCCGGGGAATTGCAAACCCTTTGAATGAATTTATATTTTATCAATTTCTTATAACTATTCTTTTCAACCTCCTTGAAGTTCGAGGGAAACGTATATTCCATGAAAATAGATTTCTCACATGGGGTTCCCTTTGCCTCTTCACCGTTGTTACCATGCTCCTTCTGGGACGCTATGCTTCAGGAGGAGGAGATTTTATTTATTTTCAATTTTAAAAGGTTGGAAGGTATATGATTTTTCTAAAGTATCGATTTCTGCTTTTCCCTCTATTCGCACTTGCGATGGCCCTTTGCGTGGACCGTTTTTTTGCAATCCCTGCCATTCAAAGAGAACTCATCCTCTGGAAAAAAATCGAGCCACCTCTTTACGAATCACGGAAAGAACTCCAGAAGCAGCTTCTCCAGAAACTTCCCGTCCACAGGCGAAGCGGTAAAACTCCTGCTCTGATTCTCGGGAGCTCTCGCTCGGCAAGATTCCCTGGAGATGTAATTGATGAGCGATTGAAAAACAGCGTTACCTACAACTTCAGCGCACCTCTGGCTCCACCCTCCTTCTATTACTACTGGCTTGATCAACTACAGAGCAGGAATGTCCCCCTTCGTTTTGTCCTGATAGAGGCTGATAGCATGCTCTTTACAAACAAAGCTATCGAATACTCCCTGAGCTATTCCTACGACACTGGTTTTGTATTGAGGAACACCATTTTTTTTCACGACTCCCGTTCACCGTGGAAACGAGGAGAAGGAGGATTTTCCACCGATGAAATGGGAACTTTTCTTCTGAAGCGCCTCTTTGTCACATACCGCTATCCTTTCAGCCTTGATACAATACATGACAACCATAAATCTCTCACACTTCTGGATGCAAAAAAGGGAGTTATCACCAGACCCGCACTGGAGCTTCACGATGCTATGATCGATCAGATCCAGGAGATCAACGAAAAAAAACTGGGGGGAATTCCAGAGGTTTTCACCACAAGAATCGATGCATCCGACCTACCCCGGGATGCACTCCTGACTTTCGAAAACATGCAATTGAAAAACTTTCGTTCCTCCCCTGCTCAGATCTATTTCTTCAAAACCATCGTTGAAAATCTCGCAACGCGCCAGATTCCCGTAATCGTTTACGCGCCGGTTTTATCCAGGGAGCTTCGCTCTCTCATGGCAATGGAACCTGAAATTGTGAAGTTTCAAAAAAGTGTGGCTGACTTTATTGATGAGGCAAAAAGGAAACACCCCGAATCCCTGGTTCTCTACGAAAATTTCAACGAATCATCCCGGCTTCAGTGCAGGGAGTTTGAGGACTCTTTTCACTTGAGCAGCGTCTGTTTCCAGAAGCTAACCGATCTTATTTTAAACGATCTTCAGGCAGAAGAGAACAAAAAAGATACGATCAGGTTCTCACCGGATGGGCGGGACTAGAGCTCGGGACTGTTCCCCATTCCAGGTATACACCGTCACACTTTTGCACGGTGACTTCTCGCCCTCAATCATTGAGTAATTTGAACTCCGTTCTACGATTCTTCTCATCATAGCCGGGCCCTCTCTTTTTCACAAGAGGCTTGAGTTTTCCCATACCTATGGCAATCATACGTGATGGCTCCACACCCGCTTTTTCCAGGTAACGTTTTACCGATTCTGCCCTCTTGCGACTCAGTTTTTTGTTAAAAGCCTGAGAGCCTTTCAGATCGGTATGGCCTATAATCTCAAACCGCAATCGTTTGTTCTTTATCATATATTCTGCAAGAGCATTTAAGTAGCTGTAAGAGTCCTTGCTGATATCGTCGGAATTATATTCGAAATGAATTGCATGAATATCAAAACTGGCATCCTTGCGAATGGGCTTCATTAAGATTTTGACATCGTCCAGAACTGCGTCTTCCACCACCAGATTCAAAATAACCGGCAGGTAATCAGAATCAGTGATGAGAATCTGCAACCTCTGCAGTGAAGGATGTACCGGTATCACCACCAATCCTTTTTCGTCCGAATGAACTGCCACTTCGGCAAAAGCCAGCCCACCGGTGTCACCACTCCCGGCCTGAACGCGCACCGATGTTGACACTGGATCGCCCGTCATCTGGTCAATGAGCTTCAATCGCACCCGGTATTCTATACTATATTGTGTGGCTCTGTAGATATCATAATCGCCTGTGCGATCCGATGCGAAATAAAGAACGCTATCCAGGGTGGAGGGCTGCACTTCATTGTGCTCGGTGTTGACCTCACCTCCCAGATTCACTGGCAAGCCGTAGTGCCCATCCCGATATGAAAGGAAATAAAGGTCCCATCCCCCATGCCCGCCAGGCCGGGCCGATGCGAAAAGAAATCCCTTCAACTCCTCCACGGGAGTCAGGCCCATCTCTCCATATCCAGAATTGATCATGGAGGGCATTGCCTCCGGGTGATGGAAATCCTGACCATCGAAAGTAGCCTTCATGATCATACTTTTTTGATCCGGAGACGATCGTGTAAAATAGAGAGTTTTTCCATCACGGCTGAGTCTCGGGTTGGTCTCATCGGCAGCAGTGTTTATGTCACTGGAGAGCCTGCGAGGAGGCTTCCACTTTCCCTGGATCACTGCGCTCCAATAGATATCGTAAGAACGTCTGGATTTGTCCGGGTCACTGGAAGCTACGGGAGTACTGCCAGGACGATCCGATGCAAAGATCAGTACGGCACCATTGTAAGCTACGAAGGGACTCACATCATTGGCATCGGTGGCAATCTCCGGGATGGGCTGAGCTTCCCGCGGCCCATCCTGGTAAAGAGGGAAACGATAGATGTGCCTGTAAGGGTCCTCATCCCTGCGAGAGTTATAGTAAAGATTCCCCACAATATCCAGAGAAGGGGAAAACTCCTCCTGGAATCCGTTGACAGGATAGCCCAGATTCATGACACCATCCGGGAAATCCCTGTCAGACTCAGCAAACAGAGGGTGACTGCTGGCAACCAGCAAAGTACAGACCCAACAGAGTGCCATGTTCTTGAATAGAAAGCTCATAGTTCGGATACCGCTGAAACCAGCGATGATGAATTGCTCCTCATTCGTCCTATTACTAGGATAATGGATGTGCTCCCGGGTGTATATCGGAATTTATTGCCAGCCGGGTTTAATAAAAGGAGATCGCTTAAATGGGCAAAGACGTTACTCCCGGTGGCTCCGATTTGACCACGGAAGAGACAGAGAACGAAAATCGCATTCTGGAATCCCTTCCACTGGCCATTGCTCAAATTTCGCAAGATGGCCGAATCGTTCGTTTCAACAGTAGATATGCGGAGCTATCCATCCATGCCCGACCACCATTGATCGGCAATCGCCTCGATCAATCGGGAATGCCTTCTGCCATCCTTTCTTTCATTGAGAAAATAATATCTTCGGGCACAACAGAGGAGGAATTGCTTTTCAATATTCGCGAAAACCGACCTCTTCATATACGCATATCTCATTTTAATGCGGATAGCTGGATGCTCTTAGTGGAAACTCACCACGAGGAAAGCTCAGCTGTGCGCAGCTTGATGGAAAGCGAAGAGCGGTTCAGACAGCTTGCAGAAAATATCCATCAAGTTTTTTTGATCCGCGATCTAAGAAGCGGCAAATATATCTACGTCAATCCATCCTGGGAAAAAATATGGGGAAAAAAAAGTGAAACACTGCTGGAGGATCCCGCGGTATTTCTCGAATCCATTTATGAGGAAGATCGGGAACGGATAGCCCAGTCCTTGAAACGACATTTCTCAGGTGCTATCCTCAACGAAATCTTCCGTATCAAGAACGGCGCTGGTAGGTTACGATGGATTCAAAAAAGAGCTGTCCCTATTCGAACTGAAACAGGCGAGCTTTACAGATCGGTAGCCATTGCCGAGGATATCACCTCCAGAAAAATTGCTGAAGATACTCTGCTACATATTGCGTCGCTTGTAGAACTTTCCGAAGATGCCATCATAGGACTGGACACAGATGGCGAAATTGTCACCTGGAATCAGGGGGCACGTCATATATTCGGATTTGAACCCATGGAGGTACTGGGGCGCAATGCATGGGAAGTTCTGATAGGTGACAATCCAGACCTTTCACAGAGCTTGAAGAAATCCATCGAGGAGGCCATTTCCGGTCGCGCCAGTGAGATGCAGGATTATTGCTGCCCACGCAAAGACAGCAGCATGGTAACGGTTGCCATGAGTACCTCGCCTATCAGCGGTGTAGATGGAAATTCCGCCGGTGCCTCAATCATTGCCAGGGACATGACAGCCCATCTTCTGGCGGAAGAGAACCAGCGAATGGCGGAACGGGTATTCGAAAGCAGCAATGAGGCCATTTTGATTTCCGACGCATCCAATCGCATTATTCGAGTCAACCGTGCATTTACCAGAATTACGGGCTATACCCTCGAAGAGGTAATCGGGAAAGATCCCGGCTTTATGAAATCTGGCAAACATGATGTTGACTTTTATGAAAGGATGTGGGGCGCCCTTCTGATAAAAGGTGAATGGCAGGGGGAAATCTGGGACAGGAGAAAGAATGGTGAAGCATACCCCAAATGGGTTTCCATGAGTGTGGTTCGAAATGAAGCCAACGTAATCACCCATTTTGTTGCGACATTTTCCGATATAACAAGCATTAAGCAAACCGAAGAATACCTGGAGCGACTGGCCCACTATGACTTCATAACCGGACTTCCCAACCGATTTCTTTTCAACGAAAGGCTGGAGCAGGCGCTGAAACTGGCCCGGAGGGAATCTGCTCCTATGGCCTTACTTTTTCTGGATCTGGATCGCTTCAAAGATGTGAATGACTCGCTGGGTCACCAGTCTGGAGATAGATTACTTGCCCGGGTAGCCGATCGGCTGCGAAGTGCAATTCCGCGCCA
>JBNLFC010000155.1:0-8098 GCA_050305335.1 Leptospirales bacterium | reverse complement strand
GTGTGCAAACATGTTTTTCCTGACCTGTGTCACCTCAGCATGGGATGCGAAATCAATGGTGTCGATGGTTGCGCCACCCTGGGCCAGGATGATCGATCCAAACTTTTCGGCATAATCCCTCTGGCGATTCCAGGCCTCTTCTTTTTTTCTATGGTGGGAGCCCTCTTTTTTCAAATGATTCGTAAACCCGCCGAAAGAGCAGGGACAGCTCTTTTTCTGGCGGGTCTGGTTTTTGCCGGTGTTGTCTTTGATCTATTTCTCGCCTATCTCAACTTCTTTGTCATGGAGCATCCCTGCATGCTCTGCGCGTACACATACGTTGTAATGGTGGTGCTTATGGGAATTTCTCTCGTTCAACTGAAACAACTTTACGATTCCAGCAAAGAAGTATTTGCTGATAGCGGTTGGTTCAGGAGTATCCTTCCTTCGTCTTTGATCGCACTGGCATTTACGGTGGTGGTTCTTGGATGTTTTCAGGTAACGTCAGTGGTGGTAGCGGAAGACAGTCGTGGTCCCTCAGGCAGTTCCCATATTGTAGATCCTCTCCCGGAAAAAGATGTTCCATCCATTCTGGCGGATTTTCATTCACTTCAAAAGGTCAACCTTTCCGTTGCCAATCTGACATCGGTGGAAGGCAATGCCAGCGGTTATATCATCATTCATAAATTTGCCGATTTTCGTTGTCCCCACTGCTACCATGCAAGCCTTTTGCTGAACGAAGCGATGAAGCGCTGGCCGGGCCGCATTCGAATCTATTATCGTCACTTCCCGCTGGATGCAACCTGTAATCCTCTGGTGGGACAGAAGCAGGAGGGGGCCTACTCCTGCAACGGTGCACAAGCCGCGTTATGTGCTCCTGCCATGCATATTTTTCCGCAAGTTTATCACGGGATTTTCGATTTTCAAAGTAGCGGTACAATGATCACCCCTGAAGCACTGCGTGCGCTTACCGAGAAATCGGGTGGGAACTGGAACAGGATGGTAGAGTGCATGGGATCCATGGCCACCCAGCGTGCACTCATGCGAGATATTGAGGATGCAAAGAGAATTGAGGTGCGTGCCACACCCACTCTTGTGGTAAACGGTGTCCTTATGCCGTCTGGAACGCCAGATAGAACCTTCTTTTTTCATTTAATGGACGCTCTTGTATTCGAAAAAGAGGGTGGTGCCGCTTATCAGGAGCTTGAAAAGAGACTGAGCTCGTCCACAAATCAACCGGCAGAGGTGGAGCAATGAGAGTAATCGAAGGAGATGCAACCGGTTCCGGGCAGCGTCATGCCATAGTAGTGACTCGATGGAATGAATTTATCACCGATAAGCTTTTAGACGGAGCCCGGGGGGCTCTCCAGCGCCATGGTGTTGGCGAAGATCAGATCACAGTGGTCTACGTACCCGGTGCATATGAAATTGGAGTGGTGGCCAAAAAACTGGCTTCTTCCGGTAATTATGATGCCGTGACCTGTATTGGTGCTGTAATTCGCGGTTCCACGCCCCATTTCGAATATGTGGCAGGCCAGGCGGCATCTCAGATCAGTCAGGCTGCTCTTTCCACAGGTGTTCCGATCATATTCGGTGTATTGACGACTGACTCTATTGAACAGGCAATCGAGCGGGCAGGTACCAAGGCGGGCAATAAGGGATACGAAGCAGCGCTGGTCGCCATTGAGATGGCTTCTTTATTGAAGAAGATTGGTCCCGGCTGATATGGGCAAACGAAGGGGCGGGAAACACCCCAATTCCCATGGAAGAGAGGTGGCCATGCAAGCTCTCTATCAAATGGAGGTGGTGAATCAACCCATGCACAAGATTCTCACCTTTCCATGGCTCAATGAGCCTTTGCCGGCCGCGTTACGTAACTACACTGAAGAGCTGATTCAGGGAGTGGCCGACCGCTGGGATGCTCTGGACGATGCAATTCAAGCCTTTTCCAGAAAGGATATTACACAGATTTCCACAGTCAACCGATGTATACTCAGAATAGGCATCTATGAGATTATGCGGGGAGACTTACCAACCGGTGTAATCATCGATGATCTGGTCGATCTGGCCCGACGCTATGAGGGAGAAGAGTCAGCCGCCTTTGTGAACGGAATTCTGGATTCTCTTCAAAAAGAGAATCAGACCGACTCCGGGGAGACTGATGGGGTTCCCGACCGTGGGAGTTGAGATCTCTCAGAGGGACGGTTTTTTGAGTTATGCAGGATTTCGAAGAGAAACAACATAAAAATCGGCTCTATTTCGACGCCCCCCCCTCCCATTCCAGGGAAAGAGAGGGCTCCGCATACGTCTTCGGCGACGAGCCGGCTCGCCCGGACGATGTGATTCTCAACGAACGACTTGAAGATCTAGAAGAGCGCAAGCGGAAACGACTTCGATACATACTGGCTGGTGGATTGCTGCTGCTTGTGCTGGCTGCTATAGTTCTGCTTACACTCTATTTTCTGGGTTTGCTTCCATGGAAATGGGGGGGCAGCACCACCGGTGCCAGCTCCTTCCAGTGGAATGCAGATCACGAGGAGTCAGCCAGGTTGAGGGATCGTTTTTATATCCCCGAAGGAAAATACTCTCCAGATCTGACTGCCGCCATTCAGCTTTATAAAACTAACATGCGTGAAGAAGCCAAACGGGCTTTCGAGAAATTTGTCGAATCCGGTGCGGAGGATGGGGAAAAGGCGGTTGCTCTTTCTTTTCTTGGCATCATGGCTATGGAGACTGAGCGTTGGCCTCTTGCAAAGCATCAGCTTTTCCGGGCTTTGAAATACGATCCGGAATCGGTTAGCGCTCTTGTAAATCTGGCTATTACCGAAAAGAGATTGGGCAATCTTGCCGATGCCATGAGTTATGCGAAAAAAGCGAGAGAGCTTGCTCCCCGGGACTCCAGGGTGGGAATTCTTCTTGGCAATCTACTGGTAGAATCCAATGAAGTGGGCGAAGGCGTGGATGCTTATCGCAACGCCCTTAAGAATAATCCGGAAGATCCTTTACTCTATTATAACCTGGCGCTGACTCTCATGCGACAGAATAGTGTGGAAGAGGCTATACGTAACTTTTCTAAAGCGATTGAGTTTAGCGGTGGAGGAGAACTGGCTTCGAAATCCCACGCTCATCTGGGACAGATCTACTTCTCCCGTGGTAACCTGGAGCTGGCTGCGGACCACCTGCACAGCGCAAGCACACTTGCACCCAACAATGGGCGGTTTCGTTACAACCTTGGCGTAGTGTATCTGCGCATGAATCGGAACAACGATGCCCTGTCCGAGTTCCAGAAGGCACTGGATGCTATGGAGGGAGATGCAGAAGTTTATCGTGGTCTTGCACTGGCTTTCCAGAAGATGAAGCAGCCCTCCCTTGCTATCCGTTCGCTGGAAAAGGCTATCTACACCAATCCTCAGGACATTCAAAGTATGTTTCTGCTGGGGGATATATACGCAGGCGAAAAAGATCTGCTGAAAGCTGCTGCGACCTATCGTAAAATCATCAACATAACGCCCGGTAATCAGGATACAGTAGATGCTTTGATCAAGTTGGGTGCGGTGGATATGGAGCTGGAGCGTCACCAGGATGCGGTGGATGCCTACCGGAGGGCGCTGCAACTGGCGCCTGATCGCGCCGAGGCCATGTTCGGTCTGGGCTCAGCATATCATGCAGCAGGAATGACCGATCGTGCGGTGGCCATATGGCGATCCGCGTTGCAGAAAACCGATGGAAATGATCATGGAAGTGGTTATGTACTGGACCGCGACGATGAAAAAATGATCCGAATGTCTCTTGCTGCCGTCTATCGTAACGAGGGAGCGTATGAAATGGCGCTCAATGAATATCGTCTCATTCGGGCGCTGGATAACAGAGAACCGGTACTTGACGAAGATCCGGCTCTGGACGAAGCCGTGGGTGAAACCTATCTCTCCATGAAGGATCACGGGGGTGCCGCACGTTCTTTTCAGCGAATCATCGATTCGAGAAGTGCTACTGCGGAGCAGAGAAAAAGCGCACTGCTCCACCTTGCCACCTCTTATTCCAGTGAAAATAGTTCGATGCAAGATTTAGATGCGGCCAGATCCTATGCCAATCGCGCAGCAAGGCTGGCCCCTGATGATCCCTCTTCGCGAATTGTGCAGGCCGAAGTTCTGTTGAAGAGCGGATCTTCCGTGGATCGAGAGAAGGCCATTGAGATTCTTCGCGCCATCAGTGCTTCGGATGTGCCCCCTGAAATCTCCTCGAGAGCATATACTCTTCTGGGGCAAGCATATATGAAAAATGGTGAGTATTCCAGGGCTGTGCGTTCGCTGGATTACGCGGTGCAGCTGGATCCTTCCAACTCCGAGGCATATCGGTACCAGAAACTGGCGGCCTCAGCCTACGAGGAGAGTCTCAGACATTGAGTCGCCTACTGTTCAATATTTTAATACTCTGGCTGATTTCAATGGTGCCTGCATCAGGACGTCTTATGGCCAGAGATGTTTCCGGCGCAGAAACATCGCCGGGCACTTCTTCACTGAATCCATCCGCCTTGAGCAATATGCTGGACGCAGGGGGAGAGAAGCGTCTTGATGCAATCCGCTTTGTAACGGATGGTCCCCACTACGAGCTTTTGAACAAACTGGTCTCTCTTCTGGTGGAAACCGACAGTTCAGAGGAGCAGAGAGCCATTCTGAAGGCTCTGATCAGCCTCAAAGTACCACTGGAAAATTATGTTCCGAATTGGGATCTTTATGTGGATCAATATATTCAACCGGAAAGGTCTGATGATCTTTTGATCATTGCGTCGCGATTGGTTTTGTTGAAAAAAGAGCATCGGTTGATGCCAGCCATGATTCGAATATGTCGTCACCAGAGTGTGGCGGTCCGTCTGGTGGCATTTCAAGCGATGGCATCCATGGGCAATGACAGACTGATCCCTGCTTTGCTATCATTATTTGCATCGGATCTTGCAATGGATAGAGTCTATGCTCTGGAGGGTGCTTTTTACTATCATGACAATCGAATTCAACCGTTTGTCTTCAAAGCACTTTCCGATGAGAACAAGTCGGTTCGCATCCATGCCATTGTGGCTCTTTCAAGTGAGCCATCCATGGCAGCTGCAATCGCCAATCGTTATTATCAGGATGATGATGGGGAAGTCCGCGGAAACATTGTGCGAACCATTGTGGACTCAGGCTGGCGACAATATTCCTCGATTGTTTACCGGGCTATTACAGATGACGATGCAAAAGTCAGATGGGAAGCAATGGAAGGAGTGCAGCGCTGGCGTGATCGAAATGCGTTGTCTTTCATCTCTCGTGCGTTGAGGAAGGAATGCGAACCGGAATTGCAACGCATTGCACTGCAGACGTTTCTTCTCCTCGGTGGTGATGGGGGGGGCGAAGGCGTGAACTATTTAATGGAGAATGACCCCGATCCCTCCATCAGGCAGATGGCTGCCATGACGGCCGGGTATCTGAAATCGCGTGCCAGTCTGCGTTCTCTTGTGAGTGTTGTGCTGGAGGATCCTGACAGCGATGTGCGTGCCGAAGCGGCCGATGCCCTCGGCCGTATATCCGATCCCTATGCCATTGGTTATCTTGATAGAGTCATCGCCAACGGCCGAGAACTGGAAGAGGTTCGCAGTGCGGCGCTGGCAGCTCTGTTGAATATAAAGAGTGGCGATTCAGTTCTCCGCCTTACTGCACTGCTGGATCGTGCACCCCGGGGAGCACTTCAGTCTCAGCTGGAACGGATTGTAGGGCGAAAAGGGCAATGAGAGATGATGTAGACATAGATGAGATTCTCCAGAAGAGTTTGAATCTGGAGCATGAACCGAAGGAAACGTCCCCTTCTGTCGATCAGACGAATCTTACCGATGATCCATTTGAACCGGAAGCGTCTGATGAAACTCAGAGCGCTACGCTGGAAGAAAAAGCGCGAGCCGATAAGCGAGACCCATTTGCGGGAATGGGACCTATCAGGTCCAGCGACTCGGCATTGCAGGGCAGGGCGCTCAAGTCCCGTGCCGAAATGAATCGAATTCGCAAAACGGGATTCCGCCACGAAGGGAAAAAAGTTGTAACGGATGATGTAAAGATCCTCAAGGGATTGACAGTCATTCCTGATTTGCCCGATGATCCCACCAATTACTATGTGGAGCCGGTGCATATTGAGTATTATATTCCCAAAGAGTCTCGTTTCGCACGAGAGATCCGCTACCTTTACATACCTCTTATCGATCCTGAGCCTGCCCCCTCACATCTTCTATTAAAGGAACACATTCAGAAGAACCGCTTTTTTGATCTTATGGATATTATGAATGCTCATCCAGAGCATATTACAGATATTCTGGAATCATATACAAATTTTCTCGACCTTTATGAAAACCTTTCCAGGTCAATGCGCGAAGCGGCGCTTGAGGGACAGCTGGAACAGTTTCGAACAGCTTTCTATTTGTGTGAAGCTCTTTCGGAATATGAGCCGACACTGGCGGCACTGAGTTTTTTGGGCGAATTCCTTGTATGGAATTTGAATTGGTTGGTTCGCAGAATGAATCGTTTGAGAGTGGAATTTTATGCTTCGGATAAAACCGTTTCCTATTTTATAAAAAGAAGAAATATGTATCATGAAGAACACGAATATCCTTACGACGAGCGCTTCGAGGTGCTGGCAGCGCTTTTTTTTGACCAGGCGTTCCCTCACAGGGGACTTCAATCCGGGGAAGAGGATTTCTTCTTTGATATTTTTGAGAGATAGAGGCCTGTCTCGAAATCCGGCTACCCGGGTTACGGATGAAACTGAGTTTTTGTTTTATAGTTACGTCGAAAAATCCTGTCAAAGGCCTGGCGAAGGTACAGCGGAGGGGTTTTTGAGACGTGCTCAAAAAATGGAAGGTATGCATGGAGAGTAAGATGAGACCGGAACTGTTGGAATTTCTGGATAGCGCCAGCAACTTTGAAGTGAGAGGTATGCGCATACTTCTTGAGTATTTCTATGCCAATGAAAAATTTCGAGAGATCTCCAAAGAAGCCTTTCGCGGCATAAGCGTATTCGGAAGCGCCCGGGTGAAAGTTGATGATCCCGTTTATGAACAGGCGCGAAAAACCGGTGAGCTTCTGTACGATGCAGGCTACTCAGTCATCACAGGTGCCTCCAGTGGGGTCATGGAAGCAGCCAATCGTGGAGTATCCGATGCTATCGTTCGCCATTTAACGAAGAAAAAAAAAGGAATTACCGTAGACGAAATTCGTGCGTCCAGAGAATACCAGGATGAAATCCACAATCGTTCTATCGGTTTAAAAATAACGTTGCCCTATGAAAAGGATGTTAACGAATATATCGGTAACTGGGTTTCGTTTCACTATTTCGCAATTCGCAAACTTTATTTCGCTATGTTGAGCGAAGGTTTTATTCGATGCGAAGGCGGCTGGGGAACGAGAGATGAATTCTGGGAAGTGGCTACGCTGGTCCAGACCGGAAAAACCCCCCTCATGCCAATCGTTGTGTTGACCGATGATTCTCGTTTGCTGGAAGAAGACATTGCCCGGAGTATGGCAAAGGGCTTCATCAATGCCGATGACCGCTTTTTGATAGATATCGTCAATACTCCGGAAAAAGCAGTCCAGATTATTCATCAATTTTACACGAACATAGTAAGAATTAAGTATTCGCGACAGTGGGAAATCGAAATCTATGTAAAACACCCTGTTCATAGAAAAAATAGAAATTCGATGAACAACTATCTTCGCCTGCATTCTGAGGCTTTTAAGGAGATTCTTTTTTCCACGGAGAAAGTGGTCATTCGTGGTTTTTCATTTCGATCATTCGGTCACCTGAGAAAGCTGGTCAATGCACTGAATGGTGTGGAAGAGTTTTGACGTGTCCGATTATACGCAGGTTAACCCATTCGTCCAATGAATTAGATTGTCCAGAGCCGGAGTGGTAAGATGGAAGATCTACGCGAATATTATATTACCCCTTTTTTTCTCGACAGAATGGCGCAGATCAGGGCCGGCATGTCCTTCAGGTACCCCTCGCGCCGCGCATACACCGCTGCTTTGGCAAGAAACTCAGGCTCGATCGCCTCCGAAAGCTGGAGAACGGTCTGGAGCTGCTCGTCGGCCTCCGCATAGAA
>JBNLFC010000154.1:0-8140 GCA_050305335.1 Leptospirales bacterium | reverse complement strand
TACTTAATCAAATAACTTTCAGTTATAATTCAGATGATCAAATTGATTATGTTTATTATAATGTCGATGGACAACAATTGAAATATGATTACATTTATACTGGGCGGTGCCTTCATTCTTGGATTCAGCATCCTGTTTCATGAACTGGGGCACTATCTGCTGGGTCGCATGGTAGGAATCAGAGTGGCCGTGTTTTCCATCGGCTACGGAAAGGGTGTCTGGAAAAAACAGATTGGAGAGACTACCTGGCAGATTACTGCCATACCCCTGGGCGGCTATGTCAAGTTCTACGGGGACGATCTATCCAATACAGATCCGCAACCGGGTGACTTTTTTGCTGCGCCCCCTCTGAAGCGAATGATTCCCGTTATTGGTGGGCCGCTCTTCAACTTAATACTGGGTTTTCTTCTTTTCATTCTATTGAACTCCCTCTACGGACCCATGAAGCCTGTTGTCGCCATCATGGAAGAGAGCGCTCATGAAACACCTGCATACAGAGACGGGTTGAGAAACGGGGATATCATTGAATCCGTTAACGAGACGCCTGTGAAAGATTTCTATAAAGTAAAAGAAGTGGTGGCCATGTCGGGAGGAGACCCTGTAATCTTCAAGGTTCTGCGCAACGGTGCTGAGAAAAGTCTAAAAGTTAATCCTATGGTAGACTCGGGTGGATTGGCCTATGTTGGCTTGCGTCCCCCAGGATTACGTCAGCTGGAAGTGAGTTATCCGTCCGGGGAGCTTTTAGCCTATCGCCTTCAGTCGTTTCTGGGTGGAGCTGACAGAACGCCGCCGGGTCTGCGTGCGCTTTCCCATCTTCATGATGGAGATGTGATTCTGAGTGTAGCTGGAGAAAAACCTCAGTCTGTGATCCAGTTGCAACAAATTCTGGGAAGACATCATGGCGAAACAGTGGAAGTAAAGGTGAAAAGAGAGAGCATTCCGTTTTTAACCAGCTTCATTACCCATGAAGAAACGGTTTCGGTTCCCACACGCGGTGAGTATCGTGTCAGTCTGGTAAATATTGTAGATAAATATTACAATCAGGTTATCCCGGATCAGAATTTTTTTTCCAATATACCGGAGCATCAAAGAGCTCTCTCCTATATAAAGCTGAATCGTCTTCCGGCAGGCTCTTTTGAGCGCATCTATTCGAACTTCTCCAGCGCTCAGGATGTGGAACTGGAGCTTCAGTCGCATAAGTACAGTGCCAGAATTTCCGTGGAAAAGATTGGAACGATTGGATTTCATCCTCGCAACCATTTTACACCGGAATATGCCGAGAGCAGGGGGTCTGTCGTGGCAGCCATTGCACAGGCGGGGAAAGACACCCTGGATACGATTCTGGTCTACCCCCGATTCTTCTCTTTACTATTCTCGGGCAGGATGTCTTTTGTGGAAAACGCCCGGGGACCGGTGGGAATGTTTGCCATAGCAGGCGAGGTAATCAGTTCCGGACTCCATGACTACCTTCATCTTTTTGCAGCCATCTCCATTGCACTTATGGTGCTAAACCTGTTGCCCATTCCAGTGGTGGATGGTGGACACCTTGTTTTTTTCCTCTATGAGGCGATTGTGGGCAAACCGGTTTCTCTGGCAGTGATGGAGACGGTTTTTCGGATTGGTCTTTCTATTTTGCTACTTCTCGGTGCCTGGATCATGTACCGGGATATACTCTTTATACTCACTCTTTGAACTTGAAACTTATCTCAACACGATCAGTTTTTAAGAGTACGGCGGAGATACCCATGGGTTTGTCACAGTTGGATCTAAATTCGAAAAATGGTCGTTTTGGCGACTTCGGTGGCTGCTACAGTCCCGAGGTATTGCTTCCCGCTTTACAGGAGCTGGAAGAGTGCTATAAAAAAACATCGAAGAATGCTAAGTTTCAAAAAGAGTGGAAGGAGTTGTGCCGCACGTATATTGGCCGACCCTCACGTCTCACTTTTGCAGAGCGACTGAGTGCGACATGGGGAGGCGCAAAGATTTATCTAAAGCGTGAAGATTTAAATCATACAGGCTCCCATAAAATCAACAATGCAATGGGCCAGGCTTTGCTTGCAAGGTCCATGGGGAAACGAAGATTGATCGCTGAAACCGGCGCGGGTCAACATGGCGTGGCTACAGCCACAGCGGCAGCTCGGTTTGGATTTGAGTGTGAAGTTTATATGGGGGTGGAGGATCTTCGTCGTCAGAAGTTGAACCGGTACCGCATGGAGATGTTGGGTGCCAGAGTGATTCCTGTTGAATCCGGCACTGGAACTCTCAAGGACGCAACCAATGCGGCCATGCGGGACTGGGCCAGGAATGTTGAGACAACCCACTATGTCATTGGTTCGGCCATTGGCCCTCATCCTTTTCCAACCATTGTGCGGGATATCCAGCAGATCATTGGACGCGAAGCCCGAAAACAGATGAAACGTGAATCAGGCGGATTGCCCGATGCAGTGGTTGCATGTGTGGGAGGTGGATCCAATGCCATCGGTGTCTTTTACGGTTTCTTGAAGGATCGATCGGTTCGTCTGTACGGCGTGGAAGCGGGTGGAAGAGGTGATGAACCCGGAGAGAATTCCGCTACCATCACTTTTGGTAGCGCAGGCTACTTTCATGGAACGCGTTCGCTTTTTATCCAGACGGAAGAGGGACAGATCCAGAATGTTCATTCCATTTCAGCGGGTCTGGATTACCCCGGGGTCGGTCCCGAACATGCTCACCTGGCTTCGATGGGTCGTGTGGATTATGTAAAAATCAGTGATCGAGAAGCTCTGGATGCATTTATCGAAATTGCACGCTATGAGGGCATTTTGCCGGCTCTGGAAAGTGCCCATGCTTTAGCGTACGCAAAAAAACTGGCGCTCACCATGGGGAAGAAGGAACGGATTCTGGTGAACCTCTCGGGTAGAGGAGACAAGGATGTGGAAGAGGCAGCCCGATTACTTTCACTGGACCAATCTTCGTAGAGTTAGTGGTAAATCAGTGAGTTCTCGCGGGGTGCCTGGTCGCTTATAAAAAGGAGAGTCATGAAACTACAGGAATACATCGTCAATATCAGCAAAGATCATCCCATCTATATGCCTTATCTGACAGCAGGTGATCCCGATTTTGAAACGACAGTACGACTGGCCGTTGCTATGATCGACGAGGGGGCTCATGTGATCGAGCTGGGAATCCCCTTTTCCGATCCGACCGCGGATGGACCTGTCATTGAAAAGGCCATGGTCAGGGCCATGGGTTCTGCTAACTTTTCAGTGAAAAAGGTTCTGGATACGGCGGGAGAAATCCACAAAGCCCGACCCGACATTCCGATTGTACTGCTCACCTATCTCAATCCCGTGCTCAAGACCTTTCCAGCTTACACAACTCCGGAGAAAAATGGAACCAGAGAAGATGTGGAAACTGTGGTGACTCTCTCCGCAAAGGCATTTCTCAAGCGATGTTCGGAGGTAGGAGTCAAAGGCATTGTGATTCCGGATCTTCCCCACGACCAGCTTGAGTCTGTGATCATACGAAAACTGGGTCGCGAAATGGAAATCGACCAGGTGCTTATGGTAGCTCCCACGACGCGAAAAAAACGGAAAGAGGAGATCTGCAACCTTGCGTCTGGATTCATCTACTATGTGACCAGTACCGGAGTAACGGGAGTTCGCACCGAATTTCCGCCTGATATGGAGTCCAATATTCGCAAATTAAAAGATCTTACCGATGTTCCCGTACTGGCTGGCTTTGGCTTCAACAATGCCAGTCAGATGAGGGGCTGGAAAGGCCTTCTGGATGGAGTGATCGTGGGCAGTCACAACCATAGACTGATTGAAGAGCTGGGAATGGAGGCAGAAGCTGCCATTAGAACCGATACCCGCTCTTTTGTCGCTGCACTGGCCTCCTCCTGACGAGCAGTTTCTGGAACCCATTAAAAAATCGATAAATTGCAACAATTCTGGCCTTCCGTGCAGTTTTGACGGGGTTTCCATAAAATAAAGATTGAATTTTCCCTGCACCGTATGTAGCACAGAGAGTATGGCAATCACCCCTTTTGGTCCGCTGAAGAATTTATTTCTTAGAATGGTTGAATCGTCCAGGCTCAGGCAGCGTCTGATCCTGATTTTTCTGGTGATCCTTCCCACTCTCCTTCTTGTGGGATTTCCTGTATTCCTGCTATTTGGAACTCAGCTCTGGCCTGAATATCTGACGCTCACACTGGATGTTTTTAAGTCGTTATATTTTAACATTTTTCCAGGAGCTTTAGTTACGGGTCTTTTGCTTCTGTTCCAGGACAAAATTTCCATCAAAGGGAAAAAAGGGCAGTTGCATTTCATGGATTTCCTCTGGGTGATTCTTCTGGTTGCCTCCTTCATTGCCTTTTTTGTCATGTACACACTTCCTGTACATTCCCACATCCGCCAGGTTCGTTCCATCATTCCAGGTCTGTCTTCCCTTGCGCCTGATCTTCCTACGTTTCTTCTCTGGCAATTTTTTTATTTATTTTTAAATTCATTTTACTTTTTCTACCTTTCAGTGGATAGGATGGGGCTGAAAAAAATCCATGTAGGCAGTTTTTTTATTTCGCTCTCTGTTGCCATGGCCATTGCCATAGGCGTTCAGAGTCTGGGTGTATTTAACGATATGGAAGAGGTTTTTATCTCTTTGCGCTACGCTATAGCAAGAAATCCCGCTTCCAAAAAGAGTCTAACAGGGCCGCAGTTTTGTGCTCCTCCAGCGGACTTGAGCAAAGAGAAAACCCCCACGGTTTTTGCCGGAAATCCACCCTATGTGAGAGATGATATTGAAATATTGGGAATTTCCAATAAAACTATCGAGCAGTTGAAGGGCAACTGGCCTCTGGACTGGAATATCTACGCTGAGCTGACAAATAAACTGAGCGGGGCGAAAGGGAATATACTCCTCTTTGACATTAGCTTCCTTGATGAAAAGGGTATCTATGGCGGCGGCAATTGCGGAATACTATTCAAATGTGAACCTCTCAAGGGGGCAAATTTTTCCAGACAGAACGAAGCATTGAAGACTGCCATTCAAAACGCTGGCAACATTGTCATTTCCGACTACCCTATCGAAACCAATGATGAATCTAAATCGGAAGCTGTGAACTATGAGGAACGGCTTAAGCTACTGAAAGAAAGAAATCGGTTGAAGCACATTCATCACGGACGATATGCCGAACTCTGGGGTGGAATTATGCCATTGCCACCGGCCCTTTCCATTGAGAAAGTGCTGCATAACATGGGTTATGCGAATGTTTTGAAAGATGAAAGAGGTTACAATCGCTGGATACCGCTGGTGACTCGCATTGTGAACCGGGAAAGAGCAGGAAAGCCTGGCTACAATCCTGATCTGGACGATGATTACTACCCCTCCATTGACCTCACTCTGGCTGCAGAGTATTATGGTGTGGATTTACAGGAGGACACAGAAGTAGATTACCTGGAGGGCTGGGTAAAGATCAAAAATATTCCCCAGAAAACCTATAAAAAACTCAATCGTCGAACTTTCGAAATGCAAGATCTGGATATTATGGCGAAACCCAATGAGGATAGAACCATCACAATCCCGATCAACCGTATGGGGCAGATGGACATCAATTTTCGGGGAGGGCGTTACTGTTTCGAATACAAAGAGTTGCTGGAAACTACGCGCACCAATGCCGATCAGGCAGCGGCTAACTTTGCCAATAAAATTACCCTGGTAGCTATGTACTACGCAACGGGTGTGGGAACTGCTAAAGATACTCACCTTTCTCCATACGGAGATATGGCGGGTATCGAGCACCACGCATATGCAATCAACACGATTCTCAATCAAGATTTTACTCACAATGCAACACCGCTGGTGAACCTGTTGATTTTGCTGGGATTTGCCATAGCGATGGGCATCTACCAGTCCAGAGTTTCTACTCTCATGAACTTCCTGCTCTGGATGGTTCTGGCTGCCCTGGTATTCTTTGTGAGTATTTTTATCACTTTTGATATATCCAGCTACATTCATGTCTTTCCATCCATTCTGATGGAGATGACTGTGATTCTCGTAGCATTCATCGGTTTTCGCATATTGTCGGAAGAGGAAAACGTCAAGTTCATTCGAAATACCTTTTCCAAGTTTGTGTCCCATGATGTGGTGGAGGAACTTCTGGCCAATCCGGACGCAATTTCTCTGGGTGGGTCGAAAAAAGAAGTGAGTGTTTTCTTCTCCGATGTGCGCGGTTTCACCACCATCTCAGAAGCGCTGGGTCCGGAAGATCTGGTAAAACTGCTGAACGAGTATCTTACAGAGATGACGGAGCTGATCATTGATTACCAGGGGACCATCGACAAATATATGGGTGATGCGATTATGGCTTTCTGGGGAGCTCCTGTGAAAAACGATGATCATGCCTATTTCGCCTGTGTGGCCGCCATTTCCCAGGCAAGAAAGCTTCTGGATCTGCAGAAACGGTGGGCAGAACGAAATATTCCCGTGCTGGACATTGGAATTGGTATCAATACCGGTCAGGCTGTAGTTGGCAATATGGGATCCAGTCGCAGGATGGATTATACGCTCATGGGGGATACGGTGAACCTGGGCTCTCGTCTGGAAGGCGTAACAAAGACCTATGGTGTAAAAATCTGTATCTCGGAGTTTACTTACGAGCGGGTGAAGGAGCGAGTGTATGCCAGGGAGCTGGATCTGGTGCGGGTAAAAGGAAAGCTGGAGCCGGTGCGTATTTATGAGCTCATGGGGCTGAAAGACGATTCAGATCTGGAAAAGCTTCATCGCATACACCTGGCCGGACACTGAAAACGTGGTAGCCGGAAAAATCAATTCTCCCGGTCCCACATCTGTGGGATTGGCAGGCGCTTTTTTTATTTTCCTTGTGAGAGGGTGGAGAGAGTTCTGACATACTGGTTCCTTCGAGCAGGGCGAAAGAGATGGGTTTTCAGTCGGAAAAAAAGATTACAGAGAGAGTCCTGGAGAGAATTGCCTCTCCAGAGGATCTTCGCCAGCTTGCTGTCCACCAGCTACCTGGCCTTGCAGGGGAACTGCGAGATTATTTGATCGATACTGTCGCCAACGTGGGTGGCCACTTCTCCTCCAGTCTGGGTGTCGTGGAGTTGACCATCGCGCTTCACTATGTCCTCAATACGCCTCTGGACCGAATCATGTGGGATACCGGTCACCAGACCTATCCTCACAAAATCCTCACTGGCAGACGGGAAGCTCTCAAGCGGGTCCGCAGGTTTGGCGGCATTTCCGGGTTCCCCAAAAGGGAAGAATCAATTTACGATACGTATAATACAGGTCATGCAGGCACTGCCATTTCGCAAATGCTGGGAGAAGCGGTGGGTCGGGATTTGCGAAATGAGAGTTATCGTACTGTAGCGGTCGTGGGAGATGCGGCTGTGGCATCGGGAAACTCTCTGGAGGCATTGAACCATGGTGGACACATCAAGACTGATTGTCTGGTCATTCTCAACGATAATGATATGTCAATATCGCATAACGTTGGCGCTTTGAACTTGTATCTAAACAAAATCATTGTTTCCCCCGTCTACAATAGCTGGAAAAGATTCTGGTACAATCTAATGCTCTGGTTACCGGTAATCGGTCCGGCACTTCAAATTTTCGCCCGCAAGGTAGAGAAGAGTACCAAGGATTTCTTTATTCCAGGATCCCTTTTTGCCGATTTCGGGTTTCGCTATGTGGGTCCCATTGATGGGCACGATGTGGTGGAACTGGTTTCAGTTTTGCGCAAAGTCATCAATATGAAAGGGCCTATCCTTCTACATGTTCTCACTCAAAAGGGAAAAGGATATGAGCCTGCCGAACAAAATCCCACAATGTTTCATTCGGTGTCGGTTTTCAACAAACAGGATGGTAGCTTTGCAAACAAGGGAGGCGGAACCATCTCCTACAGTGATATTGTAGGTGAAACGCTTACAAGCCTTGTGGCGGACGATCCTTCTATTGTTGCCGTGACACCGGCTATGATCGAAGGATCCGGCCTGCGTAAACTGTATGATACCTACCCGACTCACGTATACGATGTTGGCATTGCCGAACAACATGCAGTGGCTTTTTCCGGAGGTCTGGCCACTTCTGGGCTGAAGCCCTTCTTGTGCATTTATTCCACTTTCCTGAGTCGTTCCATCAGTCA
>JBNLFC010000153.1:2412-8167 GCA_050305335.1 Leptospirales bacterium | reverse complement strand
GTAAAAAAGCCAGGCCCTTCTTCTGGCAATCAACTGCGTTGCAACAAGATAGTTTACCAGAATCAGGAATAAAAACATTAGTAAGAAAGCCCAGGAATACCAGCTATAAAAGATCAGGCTTCCCAGGAGGATCAGGATATGCTTTCCGCGGACAGGTAGAAGCCAGTATACGGGATACAAAAAGAGAAAAAGCAGTAGAAAGATGGCAGAGTTAAAAAACATATGCCAGAGGAGCGGCCGGGGATGACTCTGTCAAGCAGTGACACCCATCACCAATGGCGTCATCCTGAATCTCAAAAAGTGGCCTCAAAACTGGAGAGATCTCGGGAGGTCTTCAGCGGGAATTGAGACGAACAGGCAAACAAAAACGAAGCATCCATTTGCCTTACACCTGTGCTCAGTTTTCTAACGGAAACTTCGCAGCGGACAGTCATCTCAGACCTCAAGAGTCGCCTCAGTGACCGGCTCCCGGAAAAATCTCGGAAAGTTTTCATTGCACCGGGAACTCCTTCAGCGGTTAGAGGTCTAAACAGTGGTATCCTGTACGACTTTGCCGGCAGGGAGTGGTAATGTCCAGATCAACGCTTCTTTTTTTTATTACAGTTTTCATTACAGCTTGCGGTAGCGAGGCGATTCGTGTAGGTGATGGAAAAATTGAACCTTCACTGGAAAAACATACAGGCATCACGGGCGACCGATATACGAAAGCAAGAGAAAAACAAGAGCTGGATCTAAAAGATCTTTTCGCGCTTGCGGTGGAAAACACTCAACGCCTGGCCATTCAGGAAGAGCGATTGAACCAGGCAAAGGCAAAAGAGAAAACTGCCTATCGATCCTGGCTACCTTCCCTATCCCTCAGGCATCAAGAATCCTTCATTTATCCGGACCATTCTGACGATGACAGAAGAAACAAAGAAATAGGTGCTCTGGTAAGATACTACTATGGCCTGCCCCAGGACCTTTCGGATTTTTACAGCACTTCCAGCTCTCTGCCACCCTACCTCGGGAACGGAACGCGACTGGTATTGAACATTCCTATCACCACGGGGCTCAACGAAATTTCCGGAATACAATCAAGCAAAGCCGGCGTTAAACGCCAGGAGAACTTGCTTCGATACGATGCGGGTAGACTCTACCTGGAGCTGGCTCGAAGCTACTACACCATTCTACAGCTGGAAGCCAACATAAAGTCCGCGGAAGAGTTGCACAGACTAACAGAAGATACCATCGGAGAACTCCGGAGACGCGTATCTATTGGACGTAGCAGGCAATCGGAGCTGGTTACAGCTAAATCTCGATATGAAAAACAGGTGGCAGAACTGGCCGATCTGAAAAACCAGCTGAACCAGGAAAGATCGTACATCGCTTTTCTGGCAGGGATTGCTCCCCAGACTCCTCTGGTAGACTTTCCGCTGCTGCCGCCGCCCGATCTGTCCGAATCCCAGGCCCTGACGTCTCTCCAGAACCGATACGACATAAAGGCGGCCGAAGCTGCTGTCAAGGTTGCCGAAGCAGATCTCTACAGAGCCTGGGGTGGCCACTTTCCGCAATTGAATGTAGCGGGCTATTACGGAATTCCGGGTCTGAATAAATCTACAAACAGAGATATCTATGGTCAAATTGCCTTAACGTTTCCCATTTTTAGCTTTGGTGCTGTACAGGCAGAAGTGGAGAGAGCCGAAGCAGCGCTCAGGGAAGCAAAGCTCACGGCTGATCAGACACGTCGTAGCGCCGAAGATGAGGTGCGCAAAGCCTATGATAGCTACCAGCAAAGCGGCGTTATACTGGACTCATACGAAAAGGCTTTGCAGTCGGCTGAGACAAACTACCGATTGCAGCGTAGCGACTACAGTCGCCAGTTGAACACAATTCTGGACTTACTTACCGCGTTAAGCGACCTTGAAAGCGCCCGCAAAGATGCCATGCGCTCCGATTTGCAGCAACGGTTGAATAGAATCTGGGTGGGAGTTGCCACTGGAGAGTTGCCAGAAACTGGACAAACGTCGGAAACGCACTTTGAAAAAAAAGAGGCCGGGAATTGATCTATACGGTTTTTCTGCTGATGAATTTCTCCGGACTCGATATTCCAGTTCGTAAAGTAAACTGCTACAGTCACGAAAAATCCTGTCGTAGCAGGCTACCCGAAACGGCTTTATCAATCACTAACAAGCAAGGATAAACCTATATGTACCTTTCCGATGTTTCCATTCGCAATCCTGTCTTTGCCTGGATGCTAATGCTGGCATTGATTCTCTTTGGATGGATCTCCTTTGAACGAATGGGTATATCCCAGATGCCGGATGTAGACTTTCCCGTCATCAATGTAAGCCTGACCTGGCAGGGTGCTGCCCCGGAAGTCATGGAGACCAATGTGGTTGATGTGGTGGAAGATGCAGTGATGAATGTGGAAGGGGTGAAGCAGGTGAGTTCCAGTTCCTCGTATGGTGCCGCCCGGGTCACTATTGAGCTGGATCTTTCTCGCGATGTGGATGTTGCCCTGCAAGAAGTGCAGAGTCGTATATCGCAAGCTCAACGATCGCTGCCCGGCACCCTGGATCCTCCGGTAATCTCCAAGGCAAACCCGGAAGATATGCCCATCCTCTGGTTAGGAGTTTCGTATGATGGTGATCTGAAGGATCTAATGGTCTATGTCAGAGATGTTCTGAAAAATCGCTTCACAGGCATTGAGGGTGTGGGTGACGTTCGCCTGGGGGGATATGTGGATCGCAACCTCCGCATCTGGGTAGATTCTCAGAAATTACGCGGAAGAGATCTCACAGTGGAAGACATTCTTTCGGCCGTATCCCGGGAACACTCCGAATATCCGGCCGGACTCATCGAGACACCCAGGACTCAGTACAACATTAGAAGCATGGGGGAGGCCTCCACAGCAGAACGGTTTGCCCGATTGCCCATTACACAACGGGGTGGTATGCCCATTTTTGATACCACAATGAGAATTTCCGATGTGGCACATGTAGAAGATGGAATGGATGACATCCATAGAATCTCAAGAGTGAACGGTAGCCGCTCTGTGGGAATCGGTATTATCAAGCAGCGGGGTAGCAATGCCGTGGCCGTTGCCAAAGAAGTGAAAGAAAGACTGGAGGTGATACGCAAAGAGCTACCCCCTGGATACAAAATCGATGTCTCCTTTGATTCTACAAAATTTATTGAAGAGTCCATCGACGAACTGAAATTCACACTTATTCTGGCAGCACTTTTAACCGGAGCGGTTACGTTTCTTTTCCTGGGAAGCTGGGGATCTACTGTAAATGTGCTTCTGGCCATCCCTACCTCCATCATGGGAAGCTTTGTAGTTCTCTACTTTTTTGGCTTCACATTAAATACGTTTACCATGCTGGGACTTACCCTTGCCATTGGGATTGTGGTGGATGACGCCATTATGGTCCTGGAAAACATCACGCGACATAGGGAGATGGGCGAAGGCTTGATTCAAGGAGCGGCCAGAGGAGCACGGGAGATCACTTTTGCAGCATTTGCCACATCCCTTGCCATTATTGCCATTTTTTTACCGGTCGCATTTATGTCCGGAATCATAGGGAGGTTTTTCTTCCAGTTTGCCGTAACCATAACCGCTACGGTCATGCTTTCTCTTCTTGAGGCGCTCACCCTTACGCCCATGCGCTGCTCTCAATTTCTGGATGTGGGCAACTCAGGATTCATCGGAAAATACATGGATCGATTGTTTCATACTTTAATCGGTCAATACCATGCCATTTTGCTTTTTGTACTGGATCATAGATGGAAAGTTCTCAGTGCCTCCATGCTGGTTTTTGCCGCCAGTTTTCTTCTACTTAAACCGATTAAAAAGGAGTTCTCGCCTTCTATGGACCAGAGCCAGCTGCTGGTTCGCCTGAAGACGCCCGTAGGATCCTCTCTGGAGTTTACCAATGAGCTATCTAAAAAATCGGAAGCCTGGATTATGCAGCAGGGAGAGGTGGACCATTACTTTGTTGCAGTGGGAAGTTTTTCCGGCACCCAGCCCAATACGGCACTGCTCTTTGTTACGTTAAAAAATCCAGGAGAGAGACCCATTCGTCCGGAAAAGAAAAAACGTTTGAGCCAGAGTGAATTCGCTCAGGTTTTACGAAGGGGACTGTCGAAGATATCTCCCAATCTCCATGTGGTTGTGCAAGATCTCTCTATGCGCGGCTTCTCCTCTTCCCGGGGATTCCCCATTGAGTTTGTGATTCAGGGACCCTCCTGGGATAAGCTGGCCCGATTCCAGGATCATATCAAAACAAAGATGAAAGAATCAGGGAAATTCACAGACGTTGATTCTGACTACGATACCGGACAGCCCGAAGTACAGATCTACCCCGATCGCGAGGCAGCTGCCTTGAGAGGTGTCAGCGTGGATTCCATTGGCCGCACAGTGCAGGCCATGGTAGGTGGAGTGAAGGCAGGGCAGTTCACCGAAGGTGGGCACAGATACGACATCCGTGTCCGTCTGGAAGAGAGCGACCGACTGAGCCCTTCTTCCATTAAGAAGTTATTTTTACGTAACAATCGAGGAGAGCTGGTTCGTCTATCGGATGTCGTAAAGTTGCAGGAAAAACCGGCACTCATGAGCATTACAAGACAGGATCGCCAGAGATCCATAACCATTTTTGCCAACCCGTCCCTGACCTCCTCCCAGCAAGAAGCTGCAAACCTTGCGGAAAAATTTGCCCGAGAAACTCTTGAGCCAGGTTATGTGGTCCGTTCTTCTGGTTCTTCAAAAACCATGGCCGAGTCTTTTCAGAGTCTCTTTTTTGTGCTGGTCGTAGGCATTGTAGTAGCCTATATGATTCTGGCCAGCCAGTTCTCCAGTTATCTACACCCGGTGACGGTACTCATGGCTATGCCGTTCAGCTTCTCCGGCGCACTGGTGGCCCTTTTTGTTACGGGACAATCTTTGAATATCTTCAGTTTTATATCACTAATTCTCCTGATGGGCCTGGTAAAAAAGAACTCCATTCTGCTTGTGGACTTCACAAATCGAATGCGAGAGCAAGGACAAAATGTTCACGATGCCCTGCTGCACGCCTGTCCTTTGCGCCTGCGTCCCATTCTCATGACCTCTTTTTCTACCATTGCCGCAGCAATCCCCCCCGCCCTTTCCGTAGGTCCTGGAGGTGAGTCACGCATCCCCATGGCAATCGCCATCATTGGAGGGATGATCGTGTCCACTCTGTTAACGCTGGTAGTAGTGCCTGTGGTTTACTCTCTCTTCTCCGGGCTGGAAAGGAAAGAGTATGGCAAAGTGAGCGAAAGAGAACTTCTTGTGCGGGAATCGTGAGCAAAGGACGTCAGAGACAATATATTATATAGGATGGGGAGAAAAGGAATGATATTATTGGTGAATGACGATAGCTATTCTCAACAGAAGCGCTACGACGCGGTGGTCATATTCACGACCGGAGCCGGTCAGTAATGAACGATGACTTGCTTTTAAAAAAAGAACTTTTTAGTTTTTGACAACTTAAAACCGTGATCTTCCCCATCATTCCTATCCTGTCCATAACCGAAACCATATAAAATATAGCTGTTAATATAAGTAATAGAATCTCCATTCAAAAATCTATGACCATTCCGTCCTCCAGAGGTTCACCAAATCCAGGGTTAACCGCCACCTCTTTGTGCACCAGTCTGGCAAGATCATCATAGATGTGATTGTAATAGAGTCGACGGGGTCCTAGTTTAGGACGATGAATCCTCAATTCCTCTAGAGAAATGTGAGCAATCTGAT
>JBNLFC010000153.1:0-2402 GCA_050305335.1 Leptospirales bacterium | reverse complement strand
ATTCAGCTCCATGGTTAACTCCAGGATCCCCACGTCCGATCCTCTGAAAAGATTTTCAAGTTCTGCTGTATAACCGGTATCACCGCTAAATGCCAGCGAGTTCCCGGCTGTGCCAGAGATTCTGTAGCCCAGACTCTCTGGAGAGTGCTTGAGACTAAATGGGTAAATCTGAAATGGTCCTGATTGTGTTGTTTCATTGGGCAATAAAGCAAGATATTGAATTGAAAAGTTTATGGCCAGATCTGGATATACGGCACCCATCAAATTTTCTATGCGACCTTTGAGGCCCTCAGGCCCCAATATTCGAATCGGCTTTTCTCTTTTCACAAGCACAGCATTGTGGAGTAGAATGAATGGTATGCCGGCAATATGGTCGCCGTGGAAATGAGTGACGAGAATCGTGTCAATGGATGCGGCATCTATTTGCAGTCGGTTCATCTGCATCAATGTTGTGGCACCACAATCCAGAAGCATCCTTTCACCGCTGGAGTCCTCCAACAAAAATGAGGCCTGGGCGCGTCCGTCGGTACAGAATGCATTTCCCGATCCTACAACAACAATACGTTTCATAATCACCTCGCTCTTTACTCCAGCAGAGTCATCGTTCGGCTTCTACTTTCATTTACAAAGGCCAGGGTTGACCGTGCAACCAGGAATGGCCTCACGACAAACAATTAGCGAAAAAGCATCTGTAATCTGTTTTTAAATCTCCAGGGCTCGAACGTTTTTTTTAACATTACTATAATGATACGGCTACGTTATTTTTTTGATTGGAATTCACATGAAGTTGTGGAAAACTGTTTAAAAAAATATTACCCTGAGTCAGGGTGGACCGCAAAATCCACCAGAGCATCCGGAGATCAGAGTGAAACAGAGAAATCATCCACTTCTTGTGCCTTTTCTGGCATCAGTATTGCTCATAGCACCCTTTGCGCCCACCGCAGCAGAGATCGTGTTTTTACGCAACAATACTACCGTAGAAGGAAGGGTGGTTCGTCAGAGTGTCAATGTCATTGAGCTGGTAACAACAAAAGGACTACGACGCATTCCCAAAGACTCGATCCAGAAAATCAAGTATGTACCTCTCACTGATGCCGAGAAGAAAAAGCTTCTTGAGGAAAAAAGGCGCATACAGGCCGCCAGAGAAGCCGAGCGCATTAAACTGGAAAAAAGCGTGAAGGACAAAAAAGAACTGGAGAACCAGCTGGCAGCACTGGAAAAACAGGTGCTTGATGAAAAATCAAAAGAGGCAAAAGCCCGGGCAGATAGAGCGGCCGCGCTGCGAGAGCTGGTCGCTTCAAAAAAAATGGAAAAACCGGCGGGCGAGCCCATTTCATACATGGACTTTGCGTGGCGATCCATTGTTCTGCCAGGGTGGGGTCACTTCTACATGGATCGGCCCTGGTTCGGAGTTTTTTACATGGGAGGGACCGGTCTTTTGCTGGCCAACGCTTATGTAAAAAGAGACATAGCTTTAAAAGCAAAAGATGAAAATCACAAAGAAGTAATGATTAACTTTATTTTATCGGCCCAACCAGATCTGGCTCCCCAGGGTGTGCGACTTTACTATAGCGTGGATGCAAACCGGAAACTCTTCACAGTGTACCAGAAGAAAGTAAATGATTACAACTATTCACTTTACCTGCTGGAAGTGTTTTACGCAATTCAGCTGGTCCATGTAATTTACAACGGTATCGCCTGGGAAACGGGGCTTCTGGTTGTAGATCGCAATCCTGAAACAGGCACCCCGGTTGGCCTGCTTGCTTCGGTGGGTCCCGATCCAGCTCCGGAGAAAGGAAGAACTGGCACATCGGCTATTCTCGGGTTGACCTTCCAGTTCTGATGACTTTTTTTAGTCTATGAACCTTTCCGATGCCGCGGAAAAAGAGATCCCCGCGCCATATAATGCCATTCGCGAAGCAGTCTCCCGCGCACCTACATCCGCGGGTTGCTATCTCTGGAAAGATGCCGAAGGAAATGTTCTCTACGTAGGCAAAGCAATCAAGCTGCGAAATCGTCTTCGCAACTACCTCAATCCGGGAGACACGAAAACCGCCTTCCTGATGGAGCGGGTTCATTCTCTGGAATGGATTGCCGTAGATACCGGAAGCGAAGCCCTGTTACTGGAGGCGAATCTTATCAAACGCTATCGCCCGAAATACAATGTGCGTTTGAAAGATGATAAAAAATATCCATTCATCTGCCTCACCACATCGGAGGTCTATCCGAGAATATTTATTACGCGTAACTATCGGGATGACGGGAATCGTTATTTCGGACCGTACGCCGATGTAAAAAGTGCCAGAAACACACTGTTTTTCATCCATAAAACTTTCCCTATCCGCAAGGTTCGGCAAGAGCTTCCCTTAAAAACACCGAGAAGACCGTGTATGAACTTCCAC
>JBNLFC010000152.1:0-8181 GCA_050305335.1 Leptospirales bacterium | reverse complement strand
ATCAAAAAAAAGAAACTCCTCCGGTGACAGAGCTTGCGAAACAACATCAAGAAAGCCCCAATGAGAATCTATACCAGGAATTCACACAGGCTGCGGCTCTGGGACTCTTTGACTACCTGAGAAAGGCTCATGGTCGAGGCTATTCACTCTCCCTATCAGGCGGTGCAGACTCATCGACAGTAGCCATTCTTCTTCACCGCATGGTTCTCTACAGCATTGCGGATCTTGGGCCTTCCGGTGCTATAGAACGCCTGCAACTGAAAGATCTTTTTCGAGAAGAACTGGATAGCGCTGCCTTTTCAAATCTCTCGTCTATTTGCCCCGAGGGTGGGCTTTACGACGCCACACAGTGGGAACCGGAGGCTATTCAAAATGTAGCGAAAATTATACTTCATAAAATTGTACATACGCTCTACCAATCCACGGAAAACTCCAGCCAGATAACACAAACCGCAGCGCAGAAGATCGCTGAATTCATTGGATCCGACCATAACGCTGTGAATGTCCAGTCCCAGGTGAGTGGCTACACAGAGCAGATGGAGGAGATGCTGGGAAGGAAATTGAACTGGGGGCAAGATGATCTCAGTCTGCAAAACATTCAGGCCCGGGTACGCTCTCCCATGGTCTGGTATCTTGCAAACGCCACAGGCTCCCTGCTACTCACCACCTCCAATCGGAGCGAGGCTGCAGTGGGATATTGCACAATGGACGGAGACACATCGGGCGGCCTTGCACCGATTGCTGGCGTTTCTAAAGACTTCATCCGTAGATGGCTTCGCTATATGGAAACCGAGGGGGACGCACCCTGGGGCTCCATTCCAATCCTCTCATTGATTAACGAACAGTCTCCTACCGCGGAATTACGCCCCCCTGGCACAAACCAGACAGATGAAGCGGACCTCATGCCATACGATATCCTGGACCAGATTGAGACTCTGGCTATACGCGAACATAAATCCCCTGTGGAAATCTATCATGCTATTATGGGGGGACACGAGGATCCCAATCTGCATGGGGAATTGATCAAAGGATATATTAAACGTTTTTTTATTATGTGGTGCCGAAACCAGTGGAAGAGGGAACGTTATGCTCCATCTTTTCATCTGGATGATGAAAGTCTGGACCCTCGTACATGGTATCGGTTCCCCATCTTAAGTGGCGGATACTCACTGGAGCTGGAGGAACTGGAAAATCTATAGAAAGTTGCCAGGTTCGTTCTCGTGGTCACCCGGAGAACCCGTAGTGACAAAAACGTAGCCCGGAGGATGTCCCTGGAATACCTGGTTGCCTGTCATAAAAAGCAACAAAGGGTGATCCACCGCGACGATAGCAATGGCAGCCCCCTCCACTCTTCACGGGAAAATAAACCCGCACCACTCGCCCATTAATCATTTGACCATGCCTCGTGGATGAGGGTACATGGATCTCTCATGGCAGCTTCAGTAAAAAGAAAAGTCGCGGTTATATTCGGAGGACGTTCGGCAGAACATGAGGTCTCTCTTCGAAGCGCTGCCAGCATACTATCTGCCTTCAACCGAAACTCCAATGAACTGATTCCCATAGGCATTGATCGTAGCGGAGTATGGCATTACGAAAAAGCTCTTCCTGAAACCGTTGATGAGAGCCATCTGGAGCGCATTGTCTCCTCAGGAGAGGAACTGCTCCTGCAACCTGGTGTCGCGGGGAAACCCTTTGTCACCCGACATGGGACCTCCGTTGCGGTGGACGCTGTATTTCCCATCAACCATGGAACATTCGGCGAAGATGGCACAATGCAGGGATTGCTCTCCATTCTAGACGTTCCTTTTGTGGGACCTGACACCTTTTCTTCTTCGCTGGGAATGGACAAAGATTTTATGAAGCGCATTTTGCATATGGAAGGGATCCCCAACGCGAAGGGAGTGATCCTGACCCATAGAGATCGCCCGGAACAACGGTTGGCCGAAATCGTTAACCGGATAGGCTTTCCATGCTTTGTCAAACCATGTCGCCAGGGCTCTTCCGTTGGAGTGAGTCGCGTAGAGCATGAAAAAGATCTCTCCGTGGCCATTGACAAGGCATTTCTTTACGATGAAAAGATTCTGGTGGAGGAGCAGGTTACAGGAAGAGAAGTAGAATGCTCCGTCCGTGGCAATGAAGAGGTTTTCACCTCCCTGCCGGGTGAAGTGATACTGGATAACGGGTTCTATTCCTATGATGAAAAGTACTCCAGCAAATCCAGGACCCGCCTGGAAATTCCTGCCAGGTTAACCGAACAGGAGAGTCAGGCTGTTCGCAGCATGGCTGAAAAAACATATAGACTGCTGGGTTGTGAGGGTATGGCCCGTGTCGATATGTTTTTGAAAGAAGATGGGAGCGTTTACGTAAACGAAATCAACACACTGCCTGGATTTACTTCCATCAGTATGTATCCGGCGATGTGGGAGGCTAGCGGCTTGAAATATAGCGAACTGTTAGATGATCTGATAACGCTTGCAATGGAACGTTACCAGCGTAGATGGCGCTATCTACACTTAACCGGCAACTGACCGGTCTATCCTGTGAGTCGGAGACGATCATGAAAAGCCAATTTACAAATATTGGGATTCTGGGACTGGGTAAAATGGGGGCTGCCATTGCCTCAGGCCTTGCAGCCAGAGAAAATCTTCCATTTCGACTTTATGGCTTTGATCCTGCGGCACCACAGCTCGCACTCAATCTCACATTGGTTGGCTCACCTCAGGATCTTGAAAGTGAATGTGATATTCTGATCCTTGCGGTAAAACCTCAGGATATGGAGAGTGCTACAAAATCCTTCAGCGGAAAAAAAATCTATATCAGCATTGCCGCCGGAATGACACTGAATCAGTTGTCCACCATACTCGGTTGCCCAAAAAAAGAGCAAATTGTTCGAGTCATGCCTAATTTGCCAGCAATTTCGGGAAACGGGTTGTCTGCTTTTTACGCAATGGACCAGAGCCTCCATCCAGTCCTTAAAGAGCTCCTTTCTCCTCTCGGGGAGGTCATCGCTCTCACGAAAGAGGAGTTGATGCATCCGGTCACTGCCCTCTCTGGTTCAGGACCGGCGTATGTCGCTGCTTTTATCCAGGCTCTGGCCGAGGGAGGTGTGCAAACTGGACTGCCCTATCCACAGGCCCTGCAAATGGCTCTACAGACCGTAGCTGGAACTGCTGCCCATTTAAAAGAAAGTGGAGAACACCCGGCGCAGTTTCGCAATTCGGTCACCTCTGCAGGAGGGACCACCATTGCCGGTCTCCATGCTCTGGAGTCGGCTGCCTTTCATGCTACTGTTATGAATGCCATTATGGCAGCAAAAGAGCGAAGCGAAGAGATGAGTAGATAGAGTGATTGGATCGCTCCGCCTGCTCAAATCGCAGCCAGCAGTTCCTCTTTGAGCCTTTTTCGAAACTCCGGATTGTGGTATCGAAAGTCGTCGGTGGCCACCACGAAACGAATCTCCCAGATTTGATCAGGATGTGTGCGAATCGTGCCCTCCTTTACGTTTACATCCATCAAATAAAAAGATTGAAATATGGAAATGAGTGTAAAGGGATCGGGTCGTGTGCGCACCTCGATTACCACCCGGCCGTTGTCATAGGTGAGGTCGGCAAAACCGCGAGCCTGGTGGTGACCGCCGGGCGCCAGGTGTCTCTCTCCCAGAAAATCTACCACGGAAACCCCATCCACGAGCATGGACCCCAGATTCTGGAAGAATTGATTAATAGAGGATTCATTGAGACCGGGAGATCCCGGCATTGGTACTAAATAGGCGTCCAGATGAATGATGGACTCTTCTTGAGTTTTCACCTCCGAAGATTTCACAAGCCACCCCGGGGCTGCCAGTGCGGCTCCGATTCTGTACAGACTTCCTGTGTCATGCTGATCAGAGTCAATGCTCAGAGAATAACCTTCTGCGTCTTCCGTCACTGCATGAATTCGCAGATAGTGATCATGTTTCTCCGAGGAGAGAAAGAAATAACTTCTACAGGAAGTGGTTGGCAGCTCATTCATGTACAATTCAGTGCAAGAGCTGTACCAGGTGATTCAGTGATCCTCTTTTTTCCAATAGTGCCCCGGATGTCCCATTCTACAAAAGGGGCCAGTCCAGTGAATTCCCGGCTCTTCAAGAGATTTTGCTGTTGGCGAAAAAAGGCCTTTCCGGAAACAATGGATGGATTTCACAAAAAATACAAATTATGCCGAAAAGAACAGACATCCACAGCATATTAATACCAGGAAGCGGCCCTATCGTTATTGGACAGGCCTGCGAATTTGACTACAGTGGCACCCAGGCCTGCAGAGCGTTGAGAAAAGAGGGTTACAGAATCATTCTCCTCAACTCAAATCCTGCCACCATTATGACCGATCCCTCCATTGCAGATGCCACCTACATTGAACCTCTTACGCCTGAAATACTCAAACGGGTCATAGAAAAAGAAAAACCCGATGCTATTCTGCCCACTGTGGGGGGGCAGACTGCTCTGAATCTGGTTATGGACCTGCACCGAACCGGCTTTATCGACGAAAAGGGTGTCAAGCTGATCGGCGCCAGTGTAGCAGCCATTGAAAAGGCAGAAAGCCGCAAAGCCTTCAAGGAAGCCATGATTCGCATTGGCATGCAGGTGCCTGAGTCAGCGCTCTGTCATTCCTTTCAGGAGGCCCTGGAGTTCAAAAACCGAATCGGGCTCCCCCTGATCATTCGTCCATCCTTTACCCTGGGAGGCACGGGGGGCGGAATCGCATTTACAGAGGCAGATTTCGACCATCTGGTTCACTACGGACTGGATGCATCGCCCACTACACAGATTCTGCTGGAACAGAGCATTCTCGGCTGGAAGGAATTCGAACTGGAAGTGATGCGTGATATAGCGGACAACGTAGTTATTGTTTGTAGCATAGAGAACCTGGATCCCATGGGAGTGCATACCGGCGATTCCATTACAGTGGCGCCACAGCAAACATTGAGCGACGTTCAGTATCAGCAGATGCGAGATGCAGCCATAGCCATCATCCGAGAAATCGGAGTCGATACGGGTGGTTCCAATATACAGTTTGCCGTGAACCCCATCAATGGTGAGATGATGGTAGTGGAGATGAACCCGCGCGTATCCCGTTCCTCTGCCCTTGCCAGCAAGGCTACCGGATTTCCCATTGCCAAAATCGCGGCTCTTCTTGCCGTAGGTTACACGCTGGATGAGATTGTTAACGATATCACCAGGGTCACTCCGGCCAGTTTTGAGCCGACCATTGACTATGTGGTAACCAAGATACCTCGCTTCAATTTTGAAAAGTTTCCCGGCTCCTCAGACACTCTGGGAACCCAGATGAAGGCTGTGGGTGAAACCATGTCCATCGGTCGCACGTTCAAGGAATCGTTTCAAAAAGCCTTTCGCTCTCTGGAAACGGATCGGGCGGGCTACGGAGCAGACGGAAATTTGAATGAACTCCTTCGCATGGAGGAGTGGCGCGAAAAGGGGTTTGATTTCGTTGTCTCATCTCTGAAAGACAGTCTTTCCCGGCCTCATCCTGAGCGCATATATGACGTTCGACTGGCCATGGAGGTAGAGCGAGAGAAACCGGGGTCTGGATTTACCATAGACGATATCTATAAGATAACCGGCATTGATCCCTGGTTCCTCTACCAGATTGATGATTTACTGGGCCGTGAAGCGGAGCTTGCACAGAGCCAGACCAGAATTGATGAGTCCTCCATTTTATCATGGAAAGAGGACGGCTATTCCGATCGACAGATTGCCTATCTGAACGAGAAAGAACGCATTGCCCGGATTATCGAACGCAAGGATCTTCCCCCGTATCAGAAAAGAAAAGAGGTGATGGAGATCCTGAATCAGTCAGAAGCAGCCATCCGCAACACTCGTTACGAAAAAAAAATACAACCGGTCTTTCGCCGGGTGGATACCTGCGCCGGAGAATTTGAATCCTACACCCCCTACCTCTACTCCACCTATGAAACCGAGGATGAATCTTCGAAAAGCGATAAAAAAAAGGTAATGATTCTGGGAGGAGGCCCCAATCGCATTGGCCAGGGGATTGAATTCGACTATTGTTGCTGTCATGCAAGTTTTTCCCTCCAGGATATGGGCATTGAATCGATCATGATCAACTCTAACCCGGAGACGGTCTCCACAGACTACGACACATCCGACAAACTCTATTTCGAACCCCTCACCTTCGAAGATGTAATGAACATCTGCGAACTTGAAAAGCCTGACGGAATCATCGTCCAGTTTGGTGGGCAAACTCCACTCAAACTTGCACGAGCTCTGGAAAAGGCAGGTGTCCCCATCATTGGCACTTCGCCGGATTCCATAGATCTTGCAGAAGACCGCGATCGTTTCAGTGAGATGCTGAAAAAACTGGATCTGCTTCAGCCTGAAAATGGATTTGCCTGGGATCTTAACGAAGCAGAGCAGGTGATCGATCGTATTGGATATCCCTCTCTGGTACGCCCTTCTTACGTGCTGGGTGGACGGGCCATGGCTGTGGTTCATGATCGAGAACAACTGGAATCCTTCATGGCCCATGCAGAGAAGATCAATCCAGAACACCCCATTTTGATAGACCGTTTTCTTCAGGAGGCGATCGAGGTTGACGTAGATGCCCTGTGCGACGGCGAAGATGTCTTCGTCGCCGGGATCATGGAGCACATTGAAGAGGCCGGGGTTCACTCAGGCGATTCAGCTAACATGATCCCACCTCAAAGTCTGAGCGAGGAGATTCTGAAAGAGATTGAACGTGCCACTCGCAAGATTGCTCTGGAACTGCAGGTGAAGGGTCTTTTGAACATACAGTATGCGGTACAGAAAAACCGTCTCTACATAATAGAAGTGAACCCGAGGGCCAGCCGCACCGTTCCTTTTGTCAGTAAGGCGATAGGATTGCCTCTGGCAGGCATTGCTACACGCATTATGTGTGGCGAGAAACTTAAAAATATGAACTACCCATGGAGTCGAAAGAGCGGATACATCGCTGTCAAAGAGGCAGTGCTTCCGTTTTCACGATTCCCGGGTGCGGATGTAATTCTCGGGCCCGAAATGAAATCCACCGGAGAAGTGATGGGCATAGCGCCCTCGCTGGAAGAGGCTTTCTACAAAGCACAGATATCGGCGGGAGAAAAGGTTCCTCAAAAGGGGGGAGTATTTTTCAGCGTGAACAATGACGCCAAGCCTCATTTGCTGGAGGAGGCCTCACGACTCCACGGTATGGGATTTAAAATCTATGGTACAAAAGGAACCTGTGAGTTTCTCAAAGCCCATGGCATTGACTCCGCTGTTCTATATAAGATGCGCGAAGAGCAATCACCCCATGCTCTGGATATGATTCGCCAGGGAGAGGTGCAGATCATCATCAACATTCCCTCGTCGGTAAAAACCAGAGATGATGCTTTTCTCATCAGACAGGAAGCGATCCGACATCATATACTATATGTGACTACCATTCCCGGAACAAAGGCTCTGGTAAACGGCCTTCTGCGTATGCAGAACCATGATATGGAGGTTCACTCACTTCAGGAGATCTTCCCATAAACCCCTGGCCGCCTTCGTCCAACGGAGAAATGTGATGGAACAAAAAACGCCCCGCCGTTCGCAGAAAAAGCTGCCCCCCATCCCCCATCTGCTTTTCATTCCCGGCCTGGGTGCAACGGGCGATATGTATCTTCCACTGATTCGTGAAATCGTTAAAAGCCATAGACGATTTGTAATCGATGTGGTGGATTATAGCTTTACCATGAAACGCGGTGAAGCGCTAGAAGATTTCGCCTACCGCATCTTTCATAACACCAACAAGCATATAAAAAAAGAATACGACTGTATACTGGGAACCTCCATGGGAGGAATGATGGCTCAGATCGCCCTGGACAGGGGCTGGCTGAAGAGCCCCAGGCTGATGCTGCTCTCCACTCTCTCCAGCGGAGAAGAGCTCACCCATCTTGCACGTGTTCTGGCGCCATCCCTGGTATTTTTACCTGAATTATTTTACAAATTATTTCAATATTTACTGGTTGCCATATATCCTTTTTTTCGCATTCATACAGCCTACGGCGTGATTCTGGCCCGAATGTTCGCAGATACTCCTGCTCCGCTTCTTTTCCGAGGACCTCAGGCCGTAAAACGATGGAAAGGGAGTAGTCTTTGCAACAGCAGTGCAATGGAATCGAAA
>JBNLFC010000151.1:0-8259 GCA_050305335.1 Leptospirales bacterium | reverse complement strand
GAACTTCACAGCGTTGGAGATGAGATTGTAAAGCACCTGCTTAACACGACCCATGTCCGCGTTTACAAATAGAGGCTTAGCTGTGAGGTGTGTGTTCAGCTTCAGATGTTTTCGAGAGGCCGTTGATTCGAACATAAAAAGGGAGTTTCGGATGAGTTCGTTGATATCGAAGACCGAGTAGTGCATCTCCATTTTGCCCGCGTCGATTTTGGAGAGGTCAAGGATATCGTTAATGATTTGCAAAAGATGATGCCCGCTACGATTGATGTTGTTGGCATATTTGAGCTGCTTCTCATTGAGCTCACCAAAACCACCATCTATTAAGATTTCACTGAAGCCGATTATTGAGTTGAGTGGTGTCCGAAGTTCGTGGGACATATTGGCGATGAACTGGGAACGATACTGGTTCAACACCACCAGTCTCTCGTTGGCCTTTTCCAGTTCACTCGTGCGTTGATGAACAAGCTCCTCCAGGTTGGAGGTAAGCGCTTCCAGTTGCCGATTTTTTTCCCGTATGGTCTGTTCGTTTTTTCTTTTTTGCGTAATGTCTTTGCTGACACCCACCGTTCCTAGATAGTTGTTTTCTTCGTCAAAAAGAGGGGTCAGAGTAAGCGATATATAGACAGGATCCCCTGCTGCATTCGTCAGAGTGGTTTCAAAATTGGAGATGTACCCGCGCTCATTCATCAATTGAACTGCAAGATCCCGGTCCTCTTTTTTCGCGTAGAAGTCTGCCACCGGCTTCCCTATAACCTGGGACTCGGTAAAGCCCAACATCAATTCTCCGCCTCGATTAAAACGGATGATACGACCATCCGTTCCCGCGGTGATGATCATATCCCTGGAGTTGCTGATGATATTTTCGAAATATCGATTGGTTTTATCCAGCTCTCGATTCAGTTGCATGGTATCGATGAGCAAGCGATACATGATCGCTGAAAGCTGGGTATTGAGAACCAATGAAGGATGAGGAGCGATTGCCATCAATTGATCATTAATGGTATCGTTGCCCGTGACATTGATGATGATATCGTAATCTTTTTTTTCCTGAAGTTGTTCAATGCTTTCCAGGGTGGTAATTCCCATTTCTCTGGCCAGTTGCATTCCGGGTGCATTGACTTCTTGATCAATCACATAGCGAACGGATGCGTACGGGTTATTTCGCAGAATATTGATAAGACTGCTGCCTCCTCTACCCGCACCAACAATCACTGCATGAATGGTATCCATAAAAACTCCACATTCATCCCCACCGGGGAAAGATTCTTTGTGCCCCTTTCGTTGGAACTCATTGCATTGAGATGAGTTCTTACCCTTCGGCAGCCTGACTGCTGGCGGATAATTCCGATGGTGCATTTTGTGCAATCCCGGAAAGACCGGATAATATTTCGCCGGAACGGACCGCGAGAAATTCAAGGAAACGGTCGACCAGTTCAGGATCCCACTGACCATGATCGCGCTCTTCTTTGAAAATCATGACAGCGTCATCTTCGCTGCGTTCCGCATCGTAGCTTCTGCGGGATATGATAGCATCGTACGTATCGGCAATGCCGATGATGCGTGCACCCATGGGAATGCTATCTCCGGAGAGGCGATCGGGGTGACCGTAACCATCGTAGCGCTCATGGTGATGGCGAATGTACTGGCTCACATCCCGGAGGTTTTTGATATTGGAAATTAACTTTGCCCCGATGATGGGATGGTCCAGAATGATGTTGTATTCTTCCTGAGTGAGACGCCCGGGTTTGTTCAGGATGGAATCAGAGATGCCTATCTTTCCAATATCGTGCAGCAAACCGGCTTTGTGAATACGCTCCACCTCTACTTCATCCATGCTCAAGAAGCGGGCAAACTCCGCAGCCAGCGTACCAACCCGTTCCGAGTGACCGTGGGTATATGTATCCCTTGCCTCCACAACCGATACCAGAGCAAATATGATATCGTAAGAACTCGCCAGGTCGTCGTACAGGCTTTTTTGATTGAGAAGCGTGTTTACCCTTGTGATCAACTCAAGACGGTTGACGGGCTTTGTAAGAAAATCTGTGGCACCGGCCTCTATGGCTGCCACTTTGTCCTGAACATCCGACAGGGATGTTACCATCACAATAGGGGTGAAACGAAACTTGCGAACTTTCCGCAGCTGGCCGCATACCTGAATACCGGTAAGTCCGGGCATCATCACATCGAGCAGGAGAAGATCGGGATTATTGTCCAGGGCCTTCTGAAGAGCATCCTGTCCGTCCGTAGCCGGAATAATCGTACATTCGATAGAATGAAGGTGGGCTTCCATCAATTCGATATTCTCGGGAATATCATCCGCTACAAGGATGATTGGTTTACTATTTTCGAGTCCCCTATCCACACCTATGTTCCAGTCAGCAAAGCTCCCTCTACAGTGTTCAAAACAACTGATTTCACATTATGTGAAATCGCATATCCTGCTATTTCGCTCAATTTATCCAGTCCCTGCGGATAGATTGATGCAGGCGAAAACCTGGTTGATTGTGCAACAATTCTCGCACTCGGGCAATCAATATTTTAACCCCCTATTAATTTTTATCGACAACTCAATTTTTACGGCTCCGGAGTCGATAAGCGAGTTGGGAAATCGGGCAGCAAAAAAAACATATGAAAAGACAAGCTGGCTGCCCTGGAAAGTAGAAAAACTACTTTCCATTCCTCCTGATCAATCCTACCTCTGTAATACCGGTATAAGTCGGGTGCTGGAGCAATGTGAAAAGGATTCCGGGTGGCCTTTCAATCATGAACAGCGTTGAACATACACCAGCGGGCTTTTCCAGGGAGGAAAAGGAGCAAGAGCTCCAGAGGAGTCTTGCACTAAATCCGGGCTCCCTGCCGGACCTCTATTCGCTAGGGCTTCTTTATGAAACCGAATTTCTGGATTACCATAAAGCCATTCGCATTTATCGCCGGATTGTGGAACTCTATGAAAAGGAGTGCCGCGCCTGGTATAGCCTGGGTTTGATCTATTACCTGCTCTGCAATGACAAAAAAGCCATAGATGCATTTCAAAAAGTAGCGGAGCTGGATGGGCTCACTTACCCGGCCTGCTATACCTACCTTGGCCGTCTCATCAAAAACCCCCTGGAAGCAGAGTCCTGGGTGAAGAAAGGACTGGAAGTCCATGAGGATTTACCGGAAGCACGGGAGATTCTGGGAGATCTGCAGACCGAAAGGGGGGAACACAAAGAGGCTCTGCAATCCTATGAAGAAGACCTCCAGAGAAACCCCGGGGATCTGGAGTTGCGGCTGAAAAAAATTTACAGCTTAATCCAGTTGAACGAGCTGGATCGAGCTGAGGCGGAACTGGAGGAGTGCTCAGCCAGAGAGGATTGCGAAAGTCTACCAGAATACTGGAATGCCAGGGGCGACCTCGCCCGGAAAAAAGGTGATCCCGTCGCAGCGGCCCAATATTATGCAAAAGCACTGCAACAAAAAAAGGACGATGCTGGTGCTCTCCGCAATTTGAGTGAACTGGATCGGGAGTCCGGTGAACTTCAACAGGCGCTGGACAAGATTGAGCAACTTCTGCTCAAAGACCCTACAGATATAAAGGCGCTGGATCTCAAAGCATCCCTCTTCATCCAGATGGGTCGCTTCCGCCAGGCCATTGAAATATTCGATCAAATTCTGGTTATAGCACCGAAGCGCTACCAGGCACTTGCGTTGAAAGCCGAAATGCACATGCGCTTGAGTGAGTTTACCGATGCACTCATTGCCATGGAGCGACTCATCGCCCTGCGGCCCAACGATGCCATTGTTCATTTTCAAATGGGACTTGTATTCGATCGAATGAACCGCTACTCCAGCTCCCTGGCCTCTTATGAAAGAGCCATTGAGCTGAACGGAAAATTCGGAAGTGCATGGAATAATAAAGGATATGCCCTCTACCGCTTGAATCGCTATCAAGATGCGATTGAATCTTATACAAAGACCATTGAAATGAAACCCAATTTTGCCGCAGCCTTTTACAACAGAGGCTGTGCACGCTGCCTTCTTTCGGAGACGGAGGGTGCCCTGGAGGATCTATCCAGCTCCTTCAGCATGGAAGAGAGATTTCGCACCATGGCAGCAGAGGACACTGATCTATCCTCGCTCAGGGAGCTAGAAAAATTTCAAAGCTTATTGCAGGCTGGCTAAAAGAGATTTTGTGACGCGTTCAAAACTTTTCGTAAAAAGATAGTGTCCCATCCGATTTTACAAAAAACTCAATACCGCAGGCAGGACACATATGTGGACCCGTTTTCTTGATGCGAAGGTTAACACCGCACTGCTGGCACCGAATCACTTCCGCTTCCCGGAATATAGACTCCCTGTCTCGAACAATAGCAGAGGCGTTTTCATTTTTCTCCGAAGGTTCCGCAGGTTTTTCGGAAGCGACAGAGGGGCTTTGCCGTGGAGTGGAGGACTCCGTAGAGAGGCCGACCTTTGAGCCGGACGCATCCCGCGAGGTAGCAGGCGAAGCTTTTTGCGCATCAGATAACGGAAAGGCACTCTCTTCGTTCATCTGAAAGGTGGAGGGACCGGCAATGAGTTTCTCCATACGATTCCTTGCAGAATCAATGGAAGATTCAATTGCAATGGAGTGATCCAGCCCGAAAAACTCGAATAACATGGCAATCTCCTCGTTCAAGTGGACCACCATGGCTCGACCGCCCAGTTCATCCAGACGACGGGACAGTTTTACCAGAGAAGCAATACCAGCACTGGAGAGAAACTCAAGCTGGGCACAGTCAAATATGAAAAACCTCTGCCCCATTCGAAGCATATCTTCGTAGTAGTATTCAAAATCCGCGGCAGTGACCGAATCGATGCGACCCCGCATATGAATGTGAAAAATTCTGCGATCTGTGTGAGTTGCCATATCCAGCATAACTTTCTCCCGGGATCTATCCCCTTCCCTCACTTCCGGTGGAAAGCGGAATGGCATCCAGCACCTGTGTATTCTCAGGTAATTCGACAGAGTTCAGTCGGGAAGAGGAATGCAGCGATGTGTTTTCTTCCGAAAGAGTCTTTGATCCACTCTCCGCCTCCCGTTCCCGGCTCTCATTTTTTCCGGAGAAAGAGAGGACGCCATCGGGAAGAGGAGAATGCAATTCATCCTCTTCCGGGAATTCAATTTCCAGAGGAAGAAATTCCTGATTCGAGGCAGAGGAAGTTGGAGATACTCCAGGGCCTGCACGGTGGGTGCGAGGACGACCTAACGCAAAGAAAAGAAGCACCATGGTAAAAAAACTCATCATGGAGACCGCGCCCACACTGGCCAGAAAAACTCGCTTGAGCTGCTGACGATAACGAACAGGCAACACTGTGGAGTAGTTGTTTTTGAAAACCAGATGCAGAGTTCCGCGGGAAATAAAAGCGTCAGCGGGGTAGACGGCAACCGCTACCATATAGCGACTGGAAACAAGATCTTTATGAGTGTAAGCCAGAAACGAGTAGATCCAGCCATCCAGTGGATCAGAAGGTCTGGCAGTCTCTTCCAGAGAAGAGTAGAGAACGGGATCCCTGCTCCCCAGTTTGCGTGCTTCGTTGTAAATCTCTCCTTCGTATTTCACGCCCGAATCCCGGGCCACTTTTGAAATATCATTATGTGCCAGGATCTTCCCATCGGAACCGAGGAAGTAGAGCTCCTGCAAAGTCAGTCTGTCGTTGGAATGCAGGCTTCGATCCACCATTCTTTTCATGACGGAAGAGAGATTTGCCATATCTCTGGATCCTCCACCCTCAGAAGCCACAAGACCCAGGGCATAGCCAATCTGCTCCGATTGGGCCCGGGTGGAGTCATAAAGATCTTTCACTGTCAGAGCGGCAAACCTCTCCACTGTAAAAAAAATCACACCGGAAAATACAAGAGTGGAAAGGAGAAGTGTTACCAATCCCCACAGAAAAGTAATGGTCAAACGTCGTGCCATATCGCCTCAATATGCCTCACTCTTGATTCGGTCACTTTTGCACGGTCCTGCAGACTTTTTCATCCGTGGGACCAAAGATGGTGGCCGGGAACTCCCGACCTATTCTCGCTTGCCCTGTGAAGCGGAGCATCTACTCTTGCCCTGTTATCATGCCAGAGAGCTCAGCCAAACATAGCAGCTGGATTCCACACGGGTTTGACTATTATCCGCCTCATAGAACCAGAACCATTCGACAGATTTCCGAAACCATTCTGAACTCCTTTCACATGGCCGGATACCAGGAGATACGTTTGCCCACCTTCGACTACGCTACAACCTTTCGTAGCGCAGGCAACCGATCGTTGAGTGGCCAGCTATTCGAGCTGCGGGATACGGACGGAGAGCTTCTGACCATTCGCCCTGATTTGACCGTGCAGGTGATCAAAGGCGCTGCCACCGGCCACTTTGGCGAAGAATACCCTCTGCGAGTGTGCTACTTCCAGCCCGTGTTCCGGGACATCCGCTGGGGGAGCGGCAGGAGAAGAGAAATTCTGCAGGCAGGAGTGGAACTCATTGGCGCAGACTCCAGCGCTGGCTTTTCAGAAATCCTGGAGCTTGCGCTGAAACTTCTCGAGCGATTGAAAATAAGCCACAGCCTGGTCTACAGCGATACACGCTTTTTGAACTACCTTCTGCAACTGCTGCCCGATTCCATGGGAGAGGATTACTCATTTGCTTTTGTAAATCGTGACTCACGCATGATCGAAGAATTACTCCGTCCCTCTACACTTTCCACCGGGAACAGATCTCTTTTAATCAATACTCCCCTGACTTTCGGCGCGGAAGATGCATTGCAACGAATGCGTGAACTTGCGGCAGAACACTCATTTCTGCTATCGCTTCTAGATGAGGCGGCCAGAATTAAAAATGTTGTTTACGATTTCAGCATGGCTGCAGATCTCCATTATTATACAGGACCGGTGTTTGAAGTGTACACCCACCGCAGCAATGAAAAGATAGTATCGGGAGGAGTCTATAACAGTCTCTACTCTTACTTCTCCCGGGCCGATAGTAAAAACGCATGCGGATTTGCATTCAATCTCAGTCACGTATCGGAGCTGCCCGGTATACACCAGGGCGAAGGTGGAATATAATGGAACTTTTTACATGCAATCATCCATAGCGTTGGAATGTTTTCAATAAAAACTCTGCAAAACGATAAACGCTGCAAAATAGAGCAATCAATCAGGAGAAGTTATGAGCGCACATCTGGTAGTAGGTTCCCAGTGGGGGGACGAAGGAAAGGCAAAGGTAATAGATTATTTAAGCAATGAGATCGATATCATCGTACGCTACCAGGGTGGAGCCAACGCCGGGCACACAGTAAAAGTAAATGATGAAACATATATATTTCATCTTGTTCCCAGTGGCATTCTCTACCCCGGCACAGTATGCGTCATTGGCAATGGAGTTGTACTGGATCCGGAAGCATTTGAGAAGGAGCTGGTATCCCTCGGGGAACGTAAGATCGATATCAATGGCCGCATTGTTATTTCCGACGCATGCCATGTGGTGCTACCCATGCACAGGGAAATTGACGCTCACAGAGAGAGTCAGGCAGGCGGAAACAAAATCGGAACGACCAAACGGGGAATTGGCATGGCCTATGCGGATAAGATGATGCGCATTGGACTTCGGGCCGGGGATCTGGTGGATGAAAAGCGACTCCACGCCAGACTCTCTCATATTCTGGAGATGAAAAACCGAGAACTAAAGGATCTTTACAAAATTCCAGAGGTAAATATTCACCCGCTTTTCGACGAACTGGCAGCTTTCGGAAAAAAGATGGCTCCTATGATTAAGAACACTTCCTTTTACCTGAACGAAGAACTTAAAAAAGGCAAACGAGTACTTCTGGAAGGAGCCCAGGGAACCGCTCTGGATGTGGACTTCGGAACCTACCCGTATGTTACTTCCAGCAATACAACCACAGGTGGCGCTATTTCAGGCTCGGGAATCTCTTTTCAACATTTAAAAGAGGTGACCGGCATAGTGAAAGCTTACGTTACCCGTGTGGGAGAGGGTCCCTTTCCTACAGAACTCCATGGCGATGAGGGCGAGAAGCTGCGCAAACTGGGGGGTGAATACGGGGCCACCACAGGGCGCCCCCGTCGTTGCGGATGGTTCGATGTAGAACTTGTGAAACACGCAGCCAGAGTGAACGGTCTCACAGGCCTTGCCCTGACCAAACTGGATATTCTTTCAAATTTAGATGAGATTCAGATGGGTGTTCAGTACAGGAGAAATGGGAAGGTACTGGATTCCTTCCCCTCCTCCGGAACGG
>JBNLFC010000150.1:0-8279 GCA_050305335.1 Leptospirales bacterium | reverse complement strand
AGTATGGCGCCTCCGCCATCCAGCCCCAGAGACTTGCGCGACTCTTCTTTGATTTTATCACGGCCCAACCACTCACCCAGGGCGCCAATCATACGCCGATAAATATCCTCTACCTTTGCCGTGGCATTGGCTTTCTTGTAGTAGCCATACGCCAGGAGTGGCAACCTTCGTTCATACATATAGTAGTCACCCAGGCGAACTAATCCGTCCCGATATTCGCTCCTGGTGAAGAGCTCCCGCGCCTTTGCATAATCCTTTTCATTAAAGGCCCGATTTCCTTCTCGAATCAGTTCTGCTCTCTCTTTTGGATCCATAAACGGCTACTCGCCAGCTCCAGTGCCAGGCTCTATACTCCTATTACGACATTTTTGTGAAAAAAAACAAGCAACTTTATCCGTGTATGGGAGGTATATGGACGGGAATATGCAATTTCAAGCACACCCCTATTCTCTCCGGCCCCAAAAGTCATCCCCTTGCTTTGCCCGATAACACAACTGCGCCTGCGATGGACGTTAAGCAATAAAATCTATGAATCATTCACATCCTGAGTCTGTCTGCTCCTTGATTGGAGCATCTGTCATCGTCTAATGGATAATACTCGGGAGGCCGCTCTCCCGGTCGAATGAGGAGGTGGGTTATGAGCAAAGCAGAAGGGGCGATCTCCCTCCACAGAGATTGGTTTATCGATTTTGCACGCATCTTTCTGGGGCTGATTTTAATTCTCAAAGGGATCTACTTCCTTAATGGAATGGAATCTTTGATGAGTCTCTCAGGCGGTGAGTTTGCAAATAATACCGACTTCGGCCTGGCGTATGGCACTCTGGCACACTTCATCATTTTTGTTCATATCCTCGGCGGTGTGGCAGTGGTGGTTGGCCTTTTAACAAGAGCTGTAATACCGGTCCAATTTCCGGTGTTGATTATTGCAATGCTTTCAGGGCCCATTGCAAAAGTCTACATGCCAGGTGGTTCACCTACCGAAATCCTGATGCTCATCTTTCTACTTACTGGAATTATGATCTATGGATCAGGCAGGTTCTCACTGGACTACTATCTCAGAGGCAAACGTGATAAAACAGTAGAGTGAGTTTAGGGATTGTCCCGTAGCATCCTCTTGAATGTTTTCAACAACTTTGCGCGCTGCCAGTTATGAGGTAAAACTGAGCAGAGGCGCAAGGAAGGTTTTGCTTTACGGCTCAGAGCAGATAAATTCCTGTGAAGAAACAGAAACTTATGAGCAGATCCGTTCCCGCCAAAAAAGAACAGGAAAAGAGTAAAGACAACCCTCTTCCCGCCATTCTCCCCTTTTTGAGGGGATTATTTCGCATATCGTCTGATACAGACAGAGCCGGTACCGTAGAAGAGATTGTTAAAGGTGTAGAATTTCGCGGAACCGCTTTATGGACCTTAATTTTCGCCATTCTGATCGCTTCCATTGGACTCAATATCAACTCAACAGCAGTGGTCATCGGTGCGATGTTGATTTCACCCCTGATGGGGCCCATCATGGGAGCCGGTCTTGCCATGGGTATCTACGATTTCGCTTTGATGAAAAAGTCTCTGCGAAATCTGGCTGTGATGACTCTGATCAGCATAGCCACCTCTGCCATCTATTTCTGGGTCTCCCCTCTCTCCGATGCCCAATCAGAGCTTCTGGCCAGGACTACGCCCACTCTCTATGACGTTTTGATCGCCATTGCAGGTGGAGCTACGGGGATTATTGCCAGATCGCGCAAGGATAAAGTTTCAAACGTAATTCCCGGTGTGGCCATTGCCACGGCACTCATGCCACCCCTCTGCACTGCAGGGTACGGTCTTGCCACGGGCAGCTTGCGCTTTTTTGCAGGAGCTTTTTACCTTTACATGATCAATAGCATCTTCATAGGAATCTCTACGCTTGTCTTTGTTCGCTATTTCAAGTTCAAAAAAGTAACCTACCTGCAGACCGACGTAGAAAAGAGAATTCACCTCTATTTCTATGTCTTTGCTGTTATTTTCATTCTGCCCAGTGTCTATATGGCCTATGATATAATTGCAGAGTCTCGCTTCAAAAGGGATGCGGGCCAGTATGTTTCAGCTAACTTTAATTTTGACAACAGCAAGGTTATCTCTACAAACTTCATCCGTCGACATGGAGATGACACGGTGGAGATCACCGTAATCGGCGATCCTATTTCCGAAGAGATGGTGGCTCATTTAAAAAAAGCAATGGCCAACTACAACCTGAGCGATGCAAAACTGAAGATAATTTACTATGGAGAAAAAGGGAAAAGCGAGGCGAGCCGTAGAGAACTGGCAGCCGAAGAGGCAAGCATTCACGACAGAGACGCGCGGATACGCTATCTGGAGTCGGAATTACTTGCGCTGAAGAATAAGGATCGCCTGGTCAAGCTAGCAGGCAGAGAGGTGAACATTCTATTCCCGGAACTGGAATCCATTTCTTTCGGAGATTTGCTGGTGCAGAATGTCGAAAACCTTGAAGCCTCCAGAGAGGTGTCGGTCATAGTGAAATGGAAAAGAAAACCGGGTCGCGCTGTTCGCAAAAGGCTGGAGCTTTTTCTCAAATCACGACTGGAGCTGGAGAACTTAAAAGTAATTGAAAGTCAATGAAGCTTCGCCCTCCACACGGCCTTTCCGAGATCGTCCTTCAGGACCGCTATCGATTCCGATTTAAGCGCGCTGTTATTTTTACAATGAGCCAGCCTGGAAGAAGTTTGACTACCAGGGGAGTAACTCTATTTAAGAAACCGGGGATTGCTTCTCGTTTGCCCTTCAACATAGCGCTGACTGCAAATTTCGCAACATTTCTGGAAGACAGCACCGGGAAAAAACCGCCTGAAGCAACGCTTGAGTCCAGGATTCCCGCACGTTGAAAAAAGTCTGTTCTGGTTGCTCCTGGAGCAAGTAACGTCACGCTCACACCACTGCCCTGCAACTCCTCTCGTAATGCGAGGGTAAAACTATGCACGTAAGCTTTGGACGCATAGTAGGCCGCCATGTAGGGGCCCGGCATATATCCTGCCACGGATCCAACATTTAGAATTTTTCCGCTATGGCGATCTAGCATATCTGGAAGGAAAAGCCGGGTCAATCGGGTCAGAGCAACGACATTCAACTGCAGCATAGCGTCCTGAACAGCCGCCTCAGCTGTTGCGAATGAACCACCCATACCTACACCAGCATTGTTTACCAGAATGCCCACTATAAAATTCGATTTTCGGCAGTATGTGTATATGCGATCCACTGCTTTCGCTTGCGATAAATCGGCGGCCAGACAATGAGCCGTGCCACCCATTTTCTGAATTTCTTTTCGTATAGTATCAAGGGACTTCAGGTTACGAGCGACCAGAATTACCGGATAACCTATTCTGGCCAATTCGAGAGAAATATCCCGTCCAATTCCTCCGGAAGCACCGGTAATGAGCGCAAATGGAAAATTCATATACAACTCCCTTAGACCATCCAGAACAGAACGGTCGTGTTGCCACTCAGGGGACAGGCCCGCTCATCCCCTACTTGAAGCATTTTTTTTTCATAGAAATGGCCTTCATCCTTTTTTCCAGGGTTTATTTCTCGAATTTTTGACCCCTTCTTTGCATGAACAATCAAAATCGCAAACTCCATATCCCGACCGACTGTCACAACCGATCTACACTGCTCATACCGGAGCTCTACTTCAAGCGCTACTTCTGGCATACAAGGGCCCGCAAGATGGGTGTGGCTTGCCTTGTGCATCAATTGTTGAATGATCCACGAAGAGATCAAAAACTGCGCTTCTTAAAATCCCAAAAATTGAAGAAAGTGTATCAGACGAAGGGACAAAAGTTGGTGCGGGTAAATTTCTATCCAGATGAGGAGGATTGGGCGAAGTTGTCGCTTCTTTCAAATGCTACAGGTTTTTCGCGGTGTTACATCTTTGTCTACCTGATGCTTTTTTTCCTGGGGGTCAATCGGTTGAGTAATGGAGGAACTCCTCCAACTGTGAAATACAGTAAATGGAATCACATAACATTATGTTCCCTTATCCTCGATTTAAGGCTAAAAAAAATGACCAGAATACTACAAACATAGCTCGTATCACAAGAACGTCAACTTTAGCCTCCCTTTCGCCTGCACTCTTCGAATCAAGTTTCGAGCTTCCAGATCCAGTTGCACGGTTTTAAAAAGCCAGCGCAGTGATCGACTGCCTGACGCCGGATAGAGTTCCTCGGGAGCGCGGTTCTTACTAAACCAGTGCTCCACCTCTCTCTCCAGATCCATTGCCAGAACTGGCCCGCCTCCCATGTTTTTCAAAGTCTCCAGTATGCCTCTGCGCATCCATTCGTATTTCAAGCGACTCAAGGACTCAGAGTATCCTGGCTTATTGATATTCTTTACTCTTACCAGGGCAGCCTTCATACACGTCTCCTCTATTCGTAAGCACCTACTCCCGGATGATCCGGATCCCGTGAGTTTCCGTTTCGATCGGTTGAAGTGGAGTAGAGCGATGTGCCGGCATTGCGTGCCGGGGAAGAGACATCCAGTGTGAAATCGCCAAGAGATTCATTGGTAAACAGGGGATCTGAGGAAATGGTGCTGGCAACAGACGATACTCCGGCTTGAAAATCGGATACCGTTGAATAATAAGTGACACTCCCATTCACATCCCTTACGCCAGCCACCGGTTTCGATGGGGAATACAAAAGGTTGTAGTCCAGATACTCCTGAGAAGAGAATGCAACCCCATCCAGAAAGAGCCCTCCATTAGCATACCGATAGAAAATATTATTGGCAATCCTGTTTGCTGTGCCGCTAGATCCACTTCCGCTTAAACGCAGGGCCATGCCGTTTCTGGCAAAAGTCGTGGCAGTGGTTCCGTCCTCTTTGTATCCCGCCTGAACAACCGTATTCTGAAATATAGTGGCATTGCCTGACTCAGTCAGTTGAATTCCCGATCCATAGACTCTGTAAATAACGTTATTATAGATCAAAGCTCCATTGCCTTTATTATAATCCACAATGATTCCGTTGCCATCGTTACCAGAGGCGTCATACTGATACGCAATCCAATTCCCCGATGCTTCGCACCCTGCTCCGCAGGTATGGAGGCTGATTCCCGAGCTTCCGGGGTATTCCATTGTCTCGGAATAGTAGCCTCCATATGCCAGTGAATTACTACGCACTTCCACCTGCCCTGCACATGGAAATTGATAAAGAGGTGAGTTATAAGTTGTGATATGAGAGTGGCCGGAATACTGAACGTCGTTCCCGCTGATGAGAATTGCGATTGCCCCATCGTTTGCACGAATAGACTCCTGGAGAATTTGTCGAGTCGTATTGTTCCGGATCGTAGAACTCGCATAACTATAGTAATACCCGCTATTTCGCCTGCCCCGGATAGCATTGAAACAAAATCGAATCGTGTTGTTTTCCACGAGAGTTTCGGTGGTTTCATTTTCCATCTGGATACCAGCCGAGTGATACTCGATGGTCATATTCTTAAGGATGACATGATCAGAGTGCTGCAGAAGTATTCCTGCATCCACAATTCCTGTGGAATCATAGCTACTTCGTGCATAATCCATCCAGCCGGGGAATTCTGTCCAGACCTTCTGTCGACGGATACTTTCCCAATCCTCGGAGGAATCAATAGGATTGTATGTTCCCGAACGAATCACTGTGGGCATATCGCTCCAGCCTGACGGAAGGCTTCTTGTACCCGTGATTGTAAAGCCATCCAAAATTAGATAACGACTATCTTTTACAATAAAGGAGTTTACCGTAACCGTATCGCCCAAATTTACGCTGATGACAATGGGTTTTGATTGCTCGGCTGACTTCGATTGGATATACATGACTCCATTGTTGTTGAGAGAATCGGTATAACTGCCGGCATGAACCACCACAGAGTCCCCCGGGACCGCCCTGTCAATTGCGTGCTGCAGAGTGCGAAACGGAAAGGATGAGCTACCGTCATTGCTGTCGTCTCCCCCGGTATCTACATGATAGACTGCACCGGAAGCTGCGCCGGGAAGACTGGACTCATGAACCCCCGCTGATGTGGGTTGGATAGGACAGCTCTGGCTCTGCATCCAGTACCAGAGCAACAACCATACCAGCCTGTCATCTTTTTTGTGCGTGCTTCTACATCCGGCAAGATACAAACCGGTCAAAGCAATTACAGATAAAACTAACTTAAAGTTCCTTTTGCATGATTTAAAGAGATGTTGCATGATCTTACCCGTGACATTGTATTAAATACTGATTTCAATCTTTCTATGATCTGATGGCCCTGTTCTTTTCATTGAATAAAAAATGTCCCAAAAAAAGGCCCAGAAGAAGAGTTGCAACCAGGGTATCAGCAACCTCCACCAGAGTATATGGCAACGGAAACAGATACCAGACCATCTGAGGAAAATCCTTTATAAAACTCACAAATAGACCCACAGCAATGGAAACCGTAACGACTCTCCATCGGCCTCTGTTACTCATGTTGCTAAGGATAAACATCAACAATAGAACGGAGAGTGAGTTAAAGACCAGGCCGACCAGAAAAGAGATGGGACTGAAAAGACTTGTTTCTCCTGATTTATACACCATAAGTGTAATCCGGGGGCCGGTTTTAACTTTTTCTTCCATGACCGCCCAGGATTCAGAAGAACTATCTTCCGGTAAGCCAGGATAGTGGTATACTCCATCTTCTTTTAAATGCTCTTTCAGTACCATGACATCCAGAGCACTATCCGGAATATTCCGTAACGAGTTCGAATGAAAAGGTAGCACCAACCAGGAAACCATATTCCAGGCAAACAGAATCAGCGTGCCCACCATTGCCGAAAGGATAAATCTTTTGAGTTTCATACCTTAATAATCCTGAATCCTCTTGCTTTCGCCATCAAATCTATTTCTTGCAAAGACTAGAACTTTAATCGTAACGACTCAAAAACATATCATACTTCGAAGCTGTGGCTGAGAAAAGCTCTGTCCCGGATCCTGGATCCAGATCTGCATCGGAGCTCGTAAAGTTGCCTACAAGATAAAGCTTTGCAGCATTGTCGATGGTCAGGTAAGCCAGATACTCGTAATCCGAACCGCCCACAATCTTACTCCATTGATAGTTCCCATCTTTGTCCATCTTTGTAAGAAAAAGATCTGCATCCAGAGCGGAATGTGCCGATTGCAGATCAACTCCGCTTCCTGCATTAAAGTCCACATTCAGGCCTATGAAATCGCCGGCAACATAGAGATTCCCTGCCGCATCCAGAGCCAGGTTGCCTGGTTCATCGTAGTCGGAACCTCCCCAGGTCCTGGTCCAGAGGTAATTGCCATTGCCTGTAATCTTCATCACAAAGATGTCTGCACTCCCATTGCTGGAGTGTGAATCAATGGGAGATTCAGAGTCAAAATCCACATCAGTATCAGAAAAAGTGCCTGTAAAAAAAACATTGCCATAGTTGTCCACGTCCACATCAACCCCATACTCCCCTTCAGGGCCGTTGCCGCTTACGGTTCTTTTCCAGGAGTAGCTTCCATCGCTCGTAAGTTTCATTACGTACGCATCGGTGCCCTGACTGGAAAAGAGATCTGTTCCGCTACCCGGATCAAAGTCAATATTACTACCGGTAACGGAACCGGCAATATAGATGTTACCATCTGCATCCACATCCAATCCATAAGCAGTCGCCTGTCCCGGGCCGGTTCCTCCGCCCCAGGCCTTTGTCCACCAATATTGGCCATCCGTATCGAACCGAATCAGATAGGCGTCATCTGCTCCACTGGAACTGCGAGAGTCCATTCCGACTCCCGGATCAAAGTCCACAGTGCCATAGAAACTTCCCGCTACATAAAGAGCTCCACCAGCAGTCCATGCGATGTTATACCCGAAATCATTGTAGCTCCCGCCCCATACCCTGGACCAACGGTATTCTCCCTCTGGCGAAAGTTTTAAAACGAAAGCATCTTCGTTTCCGTTGCTGGAATGCAAATCCATTCCAGCACCTGGATCAAAGTCCACATTTGATCCGGAGAAGTAGCCCGAAAGGTAGATATTGCCATCATTGTCCAGGATGATATCTGAAATTTCATCATACCCCGATCCACCCCAGGTCTTTGTCCATTGATACAGACCATCGCTGGAAAACCTGGCGAGATAACCATCTTCGTCCGTACCCGAATAGCTGGAGTGTAAGTCGACCGTGGCACCCGGATCAAAATCTACAGCCGTTCCCGCGAATTTTCCAATTACATAAACATTGCCAGCTCCATCGGAAGCCACACCTCTTGTATAATCATCCTTAGAA
>JBNLFC010000149.1:0-8300 GCA_050305335.1 Leptospirales bacterium | reverse complement strand
CTGGTTTCGCCTTACGGAGAATTCGCTCCTACCTTCCCGGGAGTTATGAAGTTTCTCAACAATGAATATAGAAGTGTCAATACTCCATCGGATTCTGCTACTCCCGGCTTTGTATATGATCTCAATACCACCGACTCTCAGTGACACTGGTTACGTATTTCCGACCAGCTGCCATTGAGCCTTCGAAGTGCCCTGCCCTCTCCCCGCAAATGCTCCTCTTTCTGTAAGGCTTTCAGAGACGCAATGCGATCTTCCGTGCTCGGATGCGTACTTACAAAATTCATGGCCTTGCTGGAGCCGATGCCACTTTCCTGGATTCGTTTGAAGAACTGAATGAGACCGTTCATACCGACCTTTTTTTCATTCAAAAGACGTGCAGCAAATAGGTCTGCTTCAGACTCGAATTCTCTGGAATACCTCAGTGACATAAACGTTACGCTCATTTCACTCAATGACTCAGCCAGGTGAACACCCTCCAACCCTTCAAAACCTGCACCGATCACAAGTGTGGATATAATCGAGATACTGGCCACACGCAACATCTGGCGGATCCCGTGACGATTTTCCACATGACCAATTTCATGGGCCAGCACCCCGGCCAGCTCATTAATATTCTCAGATTTCCGAATAAGACCGGAAAAGATCACAATGTTCCCACCCGGAAGCGCGAAGGCGTTTTGCTCTTCGGTTTCGACAATAGTAAAATCATACCTGTATTCTGACGATTTCGGCTTGAGTGTATCTACAACCCTTTTTACGCGTGCATTGATCTGTTTTGCGTCACAAATAGGGAACTGTTCTTTGATGCCTGCATACACTCGTTCGCCCATAGCTATATCGGCACTGGTGGGAATGACGCGATAGAGGTTTCTCACTCCTGTGTAGAGACCGAGAAGCACAGCCAGAGATCCACCTGCGATGAGCGCGAGGAAACGATAGAAGCGCCCACCGCGAAAGGCTTCCGAAGCAATAGGCTTGCCTTTCAATTTTTTGTATCGGGTAACAATTTCAGCAGCCATGGCCTGGTCGTGAACAATGAGCAAAAGCGAATTATCGATAATGCCGTCCGACGAAGAGGAATTAAACTTAATTCGCAGGTCATGGGAGAGATTTCTCATCTCCAGAATATTGTCAAAACGGATGGTGCTGTTCTCTCCACGATTTCCGGGGTAAAAAACAATCGTGCGAGAAGCAATGGTGAGGCTTCCCTGAATGCCCCGGGCACTGGAACCATCGTAGAGAGAGGCTTGAAATGCTGTTGATCCGTTCTGCATAAAATTCCTCTACCGGGGTAAAAAGGAATTTCTACCCCGGCTCACTGGCTCTCACTTTTATCCGAGAAAGTCGGCCACACTCTCCAGTACATCGCCTATATCAGACATACCATCAGCTACGGCAGAAGCTCCCTCATCTCCTCGACTCTGGATAGCTGCAAGGTCTATATCGCCCTCCAGAGAGATGGTGTTCACAAAGAGTTTGATCCACTTAAGAACAGCCCAGGGGAAGGCAATGCCAAGGGTGAAAAGAATCATAAACGCGGTGAGCAATGCCGTAACGAAAATATCTCCACCTGTTATGTTGGAGTGCAGCTTGACACCCGAACTGGAAACTGTATGATTCCACTGGTATTTGATCATATTGGCCTGATACCAGAAGAGATAGAGTCCCGCAGTGGGAAGATACAGAAGTGCCACTTTCAGGAACATTTTAAAGTAATCTTTTCCATTTCCAGTAAACTGGAAGCATTCACTGCCGTAGCAGCTATTTTCAATTATATAACGCTGCATATTGACCATCGCCCAGGGAATATAAAAACCCAGGGTAATGATGGAAAAAAAAACATTCTTGAGCAGAATTCCAAAAAGAGGGCGTACTTTCCCTTTGAAACGGAATCGCACATTGTGCCAGGAAGAGCGGCCCAGTCGGAACTTTCTGGATCCCACAATGATGAAAGGCAAAAGCAGGAAGAAAAGCAGATACGCGGTCAAAACCACTACCAAATAAGCTATTTGAGGATCTGCCAGATGCGATATGAGCATGTAGATCAAACCAACGATAATACCGCCAGGAATCAAAAGCATCAAGGCTTTCAAAAAGCCCAGTAACCTCTCCATACCCGTCGCATGGTATTCAAATGGTTCATCCATGAACAGGGTATTTCGATATATAAACTTCTGAACGTTGACACGAGCCCAGAAATTATAGATTCCAAAAGTAAGAATTGTAAGAAAAATATTCACAAGATAAATCTTGAATAGCTCACCACCCTTACCGACAAAACTGAGTCTATTGATCGTACTTACGGATTGGTTATCCATTGAGTTTCTACCACCCTCTGATTCAAATGTATTGATACAAATCGTAGTCTTGATTCAATCATTGAAAAAAGTCAAGGAAATGGAAAAAAAAAGGGCTCACATAACTGTGAGCCCCCGGCCAATCCATAATCCATTCCGGCGCCCGACGAGCACCGAAGCAGGATATGTCAGTCGCTTTTACTGAACGTAGGTAAGATCCGAAGCAGGAGTTCGGCAATCCATGTCAGTGCCACGGTTCCGATGGTCGGCAATTTCCGCGGCCGATCCTACCATACGACCGAAGAGGAACATGGTGAATACGATGTCCTGCATATCAGTTTCGGAGATTTCACCTGCTTTAAATTGCTTCCAGAAAATTTCCAGTGATACGGTGGCAATTACCGCATCTATGTTTACGCAGAAGACGTTTCTTGTGGCACCCACATCGAAAAGCTTCTGCACCAGGAAGTGGTAGAATTCGAGGAAGGGGTTTTCCATTCCTTTTTGACCAAACAGTTCTCGCACAAACTGTTCACGGGGATCATGATTCACAGGCTTCCCTTTGAAGACCGGGTGGTTGGTACAGGGGATTTTTGCGTAATCCAGTTCACCACGCGCTTTGGCCTGTTTTTTATAGTCCATATAGGCAGAAGCAACGTTACTAGCCAGAGACTCCAGGTTTTTGTTGCGACCATCCCCGGACTCATTGTAAGGATTGTATTCCTTGAATTCACGAATGAGAAAGTCAATGGCCTCGAATCCGTTACCGCCATGGGCAAAACCGGTGTTGGTCATAAATCCCACATATGCTGTAGAAATATGGTTTCTTGCGGAAACCGATTCTTTGGCACCCTTGGCTGAAATAGTTCCGGGACCGTTGGAAATGGTCAGGTTCAACAAAGCGTTAAAAGCAAAGAGTTCTTTCTCTTCAGGCTTACGCGCCATGAGAACTTGAAAGCAAGTGCTTGCAAAATCAGTATCGAGAATCGCAAGATCATCCAGGTTGTGGAGGCTTTGCCAGAAGGCGTTTTTGTCGGGATTCACGGCTGCCGTTCCCACGATCACACCATGAATTGCCAGATAGATACCAAGATCTTCTGCATCGCGACGGGTGATCTGTTTATCCGTGAGGCTCTTCCACGCAGTGCCAAGGAGGATGGCTGCGATAGTCAGGTAGAGCGGATTGGGGCGCTCTGCATCTTTACGGTGCTTTTCGTTGTACTCATGAGCAAAACGGGTGAAAACATTTTCCTGACCATTTGCCTGCAGCAATCCCTGAAGATGATTTTCCAGTTTATCGAATTTCGCATCCACACTCTTTTCTTTGTAAAGATCAGGATTGGAGGCGATCTTAGCGGTGATCAGATCGTTGCGAATATCACTCTTATGGCCCATATCCACAAAGAAGAGATCAATCATGGTGGAGGTGTTCTTGTGAAGCGCCTTATGCATCTCGCTATTGCCAGCCATCATCACGGCAGATCCGATGTATCCGTTAGGAGATGCGCCATTCTTTCTGGCCTGCACGGCAAGTTGAGTCAGTTCACTTCCCGCATGAACAAAGTAGTTCAGGATAGGCGTAAGGATCTTCATTTTCGATTCATCGGGAAGCTCCTTGGTCACAGAGAATACGTTGGTGGCACCAAAAGGATGCTTCACCAGTTGTAGAAGTGAGATATTGTGTACGACTGTTACCTGTGATTGCTTATCCATGAACGTCGCACCGGATTTGTTGCGCATGCTCTCACGAATATACTGGGCACCCACCTGACGGTTGGCTCGCTCGATCTCCTCATCATAGGGAGACATGGCTGTTACAGGATTCAGAAGCAACCTGGAGGGATAGGCGATATTCTGATCGTTCACAAACCAGGGTTTCAGCTTCAGGTCACCAACAGGTGCGAAGTCGGGTTTCTGACCGATCTTCTTCATCACCTCAGCAACGGCCACAGGCACGTCCTGGATCGATGCCACACGAACACCTCGTTCCGAGACGTTGGGTTTTTCGGGGTTGAACATGGGAACACCGAAATAATCATCAAACCACTTCTCTTTTGCCTCAGCATCATCACCACCACCTGCGATTGCACCCGCGTGTCCCACGGCACGGGTCAGGTTTTTCTTCCAGCGACCGGTAACAACTGTTACAATAGGCTTGGTAAACTTGAAGCGATTCTCATGAATCCAGTCAATCGCTTGCTTCTCATAGTATCCGCCCGGCTCAATGTATGCTACAATGATTTTGGTTCGCGGATCACGCTCTGCCGCATAGAGGAATTCGGGCATTGCATAGTGGATGTAAACGTCCTTTCCAGAACTTACGATTGTGGATGTTCCAAAGCCGGAAGTTTTTAGATACTCGGCCATGGTTGTGGAAAAGTTTCCGGAGTTGGAGTAAATGGCCACGCTTCCTTTAAGGAGCGACTCAGCAGGCTTATCGCCACCCAGTGCACCACCGATTCGCACGCAATCCCAGGCGTTAGCGACACCCAGAGAGTTGGCACCGATCACATCTACCCCGCGATTCTGTGCGCCCCAGCGTATGTAGCGGGCATCGCGAACCGCGATCTTCTCAGTTACAATTACAATGCGCTTGATCATATCCAGATCAATGGCGCACATCTCAGAAACTGCGTGGGATACAGCCGAAGGAGGAAGATAGATCACGCCTGTGTCGAACTGGAGGCCTGCATTCAAAACTTCCTGCACACTGCCATACACCGGGATGTTTCCCCGTTTGGTCTCAAGAGAAGTTCCGCTACGACCGTACTGTACACCGGCTACCACATTGCCGCCGGAATATTCATGGGATACGGGGGTTACTTTGGAGCTTTCGCTCCCCATGATATTGACCACCACAACCCTGGACTCTTTGTTGGCCAGCTCCTCCAGGGAGTGGACTCCAACATAATATGGAAAAGGACTCTCATTCTTTCTCTGCATGTTCATCTCCGTAAAATTGCATTCAGCGATATTTTGTTTTAGAGCTCACTGTTACTGTTTATAGAGTAAATCTTACTCTACAGCACTCAGCTCTTTATTGTAGTCGTGCTTTGCCACATTGGGACCGCCCTGCTTCTGCTCGATGATGAAATCATCCAGCTGCAGAGTGTACTGAAGCACGCCCACCATACTGGAATCGAATCCGAAAATACGATAGGGAACGCGAAGGTTATCCATTGTATCGCGCGCGTAAACCATACCTTTGATCAGGTTGGGTCCGCCGCGACCAATCACAACCTGCACATTGGGGTTGAGTTTGATATGTTCTTTGAGCGAATCGAAGATGGCCTTGAAGGTGACAAAGATATCGGTGTTGTTGGCCTTACCGCCGATGAGAAGAACGATGTTGGACTTCTCCAGCCAGTGCTTGAAACAGATATCTGCAATGGCTTTCATCTTTTCGTAAGGAGGGTTTCCACCGAAGTCAGAGGAAATAATAGCCTTCTGTCCCAGAACTTCGGTAGCTGCACTGTTGGCACCACCACCGAAGATAAAAGGAAGGATGGATCCTTCTCTATTGAGTTCTGTCACATCGCTCTGACCCTGGTGGGTACGAAGCATGTTGACTTCCGCTTCGAACTCGGTGATGTCTGTAGAGAAGATCTCCATGGGGAATCCCAGTCGTTTCCAGGCCGGGTTGTCCTGATCGAAGCCCGCCTTAATATCGCAGGCCACCGGAGTCCATCGACCACCCTTGTTCTGCATACGGATGGGGTTGATCTCCAGTGTGGTCATTCCATAGGAGTCATAAGCCTGCCAGAGCTTGGGCAGATGAGCCACCAGAGCGCTGATGTATTTCTGGGGACATCCCAGCTCTGTCAGCGCGTTAATAATATGAAAGGACTTGATCCCGGTAATGGGATTGAAGGCAATGATCCGCTTTTTCTCGGCGGGAACATCCTCCACATCCATTCCACCTTCCACAATCAGCGTCATAATGGGCTGACGGAGCGTAGTGGATGCTGTAAAACTCACATAGATTTCAGCATCAGAGGGAATAAAGCCCTCAAAGGTAACGCCACTGGCCTGCACTGTATGGTTGTGTGAAGTATGGCGTGCAAAATAGAGGTCTTTCTTCGCCTCATTGGCCTCGTACACGGATTTGGCGATACGCACCAGACCCGCTTTTCCCTTTTTACCAACACCACCCATGAAAACGGGCTTCACCACGCACTTTCCGCCGTGGGCCTTCATGAGATCGTCCACCTCCTCCATGGAGGCGTTGTCTGTAAGGTGGGGTGATACGGGAAACTCCACCATTTCCAGAATTTTAGAACCGTATTTCAAACCGGTAAGTTGCATTGATCTTCCCCCTGACTCTCTTTATATATAGAATCACTCTTGAAATTTCTATTTTTGCGAGTCTCGTCCCGGGTTGGGACACTCGCACATATGAAAAACCCGGAGATGTCTCTTTTCTCCGGGTTGGAGGGGCCAATGTGTAGAAATAAGGCAGGAGTTCAACACTTTTTGTTGGTGACCACACCCCCGACCCCACGCTCTGTCACATCCTGCGCCAGGGCGTGGGGAGCTGCACATCCATGTTTCGCTGATCGGGGGAGTGGCCACCAACCGGTGGAACTTTACGGATGAAGCGGAGGTCCAGGGATGTTAATCTGAGACTCCGCTATGCTGGGTCCGTAATCAGGTGTGCCATGCCCCGTCCGGGTAAAGGGGTTCAGGCTGCCGGGTGTGTCTCCAGCAGGCAGTCTGGAGGTCATATACTCATGCTCCGATGAGTGAGGAGAAGCCTTATCGGATGTCCCATTTGCCTATGCTAGCCTTTCCAAAGAAGCAAATTGTTGAACCCCTGCTGGTATTTCTGGTTGGAGAGGGGGGCAGCGCAGTGTGCAGGCGTATCAATGAAATTATCCCTGAAACTTAAGCCAACGCAAGCTCCAGTTTGTGTTTTACTTTTTCCCATTCCGGTAGTATTCGATCCAGAAGGTTATAAAATTCCGGACTATGATCATGATAGATCAAGTGACACATTTCATGAATTACAACATAGTCGATGCACTCTCCAGGAGCTTTGATAAGCTCCGGATTCAATAGCACAACTCCATTTCCAGTCAAACTGCCCCATCTTTTTTTCATTCGCTTTAACAGAAAAGTGGGCCTGGGGATATTGTGATTTGCAAATCGAAGCCAGCATCGATCCATGCTCTCCTGAAACTTGATCAAGGCTTTTTCCTTATACCAGAGATTCAGTGATTGTTCGATCTGCTGATTTTCTAAATTGTTCCCGAAAATTTTGAGAAACCCTGGATAAAGCTTTACGCTTTGTTCCATCCCTGCCACCAATTTAATACGATATTTTTTTCCCAGGTAGAGATGGGTTTCACCATTTACATAAGATCGCACGGGTGTTCGGGGTGAAAATTGGCGGAAATAGTTTAACTGTCTTACGATCCATCGTCCTCGTCTGGAAAGTTTTTTCTCAATGGCGATGGTCTCCGCATCCAGAGGCGCTTTTACCGTCACCAGGAGATCGGGATGGACCGCGATTTCCAGTGTCTTTCGTTTACAAAAATAGAGGGTATAGGGAATCTTGTGTTTTCCATACTGGAAAATAAGGTCCTGTGCATGCAAAATCCGGTCACTCATTTATGAATCCTGTGGCGGGCCACCTGTAAAACCTTTTCAATCATGGCATCCATCTGATCTGCCGTGAGCTCTATTCCTTTTTTTGTTTTCAATTCATCGTAAAAATAGTCGTCTATCTGATTGATCGCCTCATTTCGCGCATCTTCGTCGTCCCAGAAGTTGACCTTCTGGTTTTTTTCAAGAATAGAGTGAATGGCAATGGCGGTCTCTGCAATGTCAAAATCCATTTCCATGGTTTTATGATCGCCGTGATCAAAATAGGGCTTCAGTACACCGTAATAGGCGATCGCGTCTTCTCTTCCCGAAAGGCTGGCCGGAATATCTTCGTGTACACCGTCTACGATTTTATTTCTAATATCAACCACTTTATCAAGATAATCTAGATCAGAAATT
>JBNLFC010000148.1:0-8303 GCA_050305335.1 Leptospirales bacterium | reverse complement strand
AACACAGCCGATCAGGGAGACCCTCACTTCATCAAGCTGAAGATGAGTCTCGGTTTTGAAGTTGGCCAGGCAGCTCTTTCTGCGGAACTTGCCCAGCGAGGTCCTCAGCTCCGCGATACTATTAACCTGATCCTGGCTGCAAAAACAAAGGATGAACTGACTTCGGTATCGGATCAGCTGGACCTGAGAGAGGAGATGAAAGCATCCATCAATCACATTCTGTCGGACGGCAAAATTGTGGCCGTCTATTTTGACGAGTTCATCGTTAACTGAAGATGATTTTTTTTGCACATAGAGGTGACAACCGCCATTTTATGGAGAATACCTCCCCGGCGTTCCTCTCTTCTTTGAATCATGGTTTCTCTGCACTGGAGCTGGATCTGGTCTCTCTGAAAGATGGGTGTGTAGTAGTCTATCATGATGATGACTTAAAACGCTTTTTTCAGAATCCTCGAGCACCCGGAGATCTAACGTTACCCGAGTTTAGAAGAATTTTCAGAGATCTTCTAACTTTCGATGAATTCGATGAAATCTTCCGTGACAAAAAAATCACTGTGAATTTCGAAATCAAAGACTCCACTGCCACTCTGACAAAAGTGGAAGAAAAAATTCGGCTTTTTCATCATCCAGTTATTTCATCGTTTCACAGGAAAATAGTAGATTTTGCTCTGGAAAACTCCATGGAGGCTGCGTACCTGTTTCATTCTACAACGGATCTACTCAATGAACTTTCCTCTTTAAATTGTCAGAGATTGCATTTAAATCAGGAGATACTCCTCCATGCAGAGGAGGGACTGCTAGAGAAACTGCAACAATTCAGCCTCTTCACATATACAGTCAACGATTGCGGCACTCTGAAAAGACTCATGAAGATATCCATGCTCTCGGGCGTCTTTACCGATGATCGGGATCTTCCTGCCTGTCTCCTCCAGTAATTCTTATGCGCTATCTGGTCATAGACACCGCCCTTCTTTACCCTTCTCTGGAGACAATCATCAGAGATACTCTTTCCACCCCTGGCTCTTCCAGGAAAATCGAAACATGGGTTGATCACCAGATAGTAGACTCTTATTTAAGAGGCTCCATCTCACCCCATCTATTTCACTCCAGGGTGTACCGTTCCTCTGGTTCCTCCACCAACTCCCCAACAGACAATCAGGTAAAAGACAAACTACCCAACGCACGTAAGTTTGAAGCAAAACAACGAAAACAACACCTTGCTGCGGAATGGCTTCAGATATTGCAGCACTCCAGAGAGGAAGGGTGGCTTTCTGTACTTGCGGGTAATCTTTCGTCCGGTTACCAGAAACTCACCCGCTGGCAAACGCTGGAACAACTTGCCGATCTGATTGTGCTCTCCTGCGAAACAGGCAAGCTTTTCCCCGAAGAAGAATTCATCACCATGGTGCGAAACTCCATCCGAACTCACGCCGGAACGACATCTCCCGAAAAGATTGTCTGGATAACAGAAGAAGATTTAAAAAATAAAGAATCGGTGCAAAAAGTTCCAGACTACGGGTCATTGATAGAGTTTATAAATTTCACTAAAAACAACTTTCAAAAGTTGGAAGAGTTGTTATAAGTTCTGCGCGGTGTGCGCGGTTGAGATGCGAGCCGGGGCTGAAGGTAAGGTCAGGCGATCAGGTTTGCAGTTTCCTGGTGAGTTTTCTCAACCTTAAGTCCAGTATTATGGAACATAATGTAATCGGATTCCTCCTTGCCTGCCTGATTGTTGGAGGAGTTCCTCTATCATCCAGATGTATCACTCCAAAGTAAAGTAGCATCAGATACACAAAAATGTAACAACGTGAAAACCCTGTACCATTCGACAAAAGTGACAACATCGCCCAATCATCCTTATGCGGGTAAAAATTCACTCGCACCAGACCTTGCCCCTTCTCCTGATACTGCTTTTTCCACTTCCTGCACTTCAAAAAACTCAGCTTGTAATCCAGCAGTGGATCATTCAGCAAATTGCGGACAAAACAGGTAACACCAATCCTTCCGAGCCTTTCGTTCTTGATGTAGAGATTAAAAAAATACTCCGGCACCAACAGAGTCGATCTACCATTGTAGGGCTCCTGGATATATCTCATTTTCTTTTGTTCTTTCATAAAAAGGTAGGGTTAAAAAATCGGAAAAGTATCACAGACCATGCGCCTGAGTCGTATACACAGTGTTCTCTCGAGAGCGCCTGGATGGCGATCGTCCCGACTGTCGCTATAGCGTCCAGTCGGGCGGGAGGTCACTGTGGAGACGGCTTCCAACTATCGCAGGATTTTTGCGCCGGGAACTACAGGAATGCGCCGGGGTGGCGGCAGGGAGACGCGAAGGCCAAAAAAAAATCCCGGATTTTTAGGTCCGGGATCAGGAAGAGTGTTCATGCGAGTAACGTCCAGGGGGCCGGCATGAAAGCCGGAATGGACTGGCAATTTCTCGTAGTGACATTATTCCTGAAGGAGTCAATGCGAATCAAGAAAAAAAAGGACTTCCGGACACTGTTATACCGGCTATTGAAAAAATCCCATTGAATACGTACAATTACACCTTTCTAGCCCTTGTGATCTCCAGATACAGCTCCAGAGGGGGGGCGGAAGCTGCCCCACCCTGAAGTATCAAATTCCGCGCATGCCGCCTCTCTGCATATTCCGAGATATCTTCAATGTGTCGTCCGGAAAGTCCAGCTGACTCTCTGGCAAGGGCGTTCAACTCTTCTATGTTCAAATGTTGGGCATACCTGTGGAAAATGGCAGCCCTTTCGTTTTCGTCGGGGAGAGGAAATGTGATAATTTGATCAAAACGAGAGAGCAGCGCTCCATCCAGATCGCCGGCTCGATTGGTAGCACCTATGGTGATTACACCCTTTCTTTTCTCAATGCCATCAATTTTCCTCAGGAGAACGGAGAGTATTCTACGAGTAGCCTCGAACATTCCCCCCTCCCGGGAGGCCGCCAGAGAGTCGATTTCATCCAGAAAGAGTATAACCGAATCAAATTGGGCGGCCGCATCAAATATCGCTGCAAGATTCTGGGAGGATTCTCCATAATATTTGCTGAGAATGTTTTCTACCGGAACATAGACCATGGGAACGCCAGTCACATACGTGACCATCCGGGCCATGGTAGTCTTTCCCACACCGGGCGGCCCCTCAAATAGGATTGCCCCGGGAACATTGCCGCTCTCGCTCCCCCGGGTCAGTCTGGCCACATCCTGAAAAAGTGTCGGATGACGCAATGGAAAGACGATGCTTTCCTGCACCTCTCGCTTGATCTGTTCATACCCGGCAATCTGGTTCCAGACAGGAGATTGCGCGGTAGCCAATGGACTTTCGTCTTCTCTATCTGTTTCATCTTGCTCCCCTGTTTTTCTCTGGTAAACGGTGACACCCAACCCGGTAAGGCGCTGGAGGGGCCCTTTGGTCTCCTCCTTTTCGAGAAAAAGCTTGAAAAGTTCCACGCAGGCCAGTACCTCTTCCTGCGTAAATTCACCTTTTCGTGAAACCTCAACGCGTGGTGCGGTGGAGAAAGAGACAAATTTGAACCGGGTCCCGGGCCTGTAAAAGTTATCAGTCCGATCGGAGTCTATTGTTTCGAGTAAATAAAAATTGGGCTCAAAAGATTGCACCCTTAACGGGTCAATGCGTCCCTGCAACATTGTGATGGCGCTCAGAATCAGTTCAGCATTGATGGCGGCCGGGAGAAATGTAAGTCGAGTTTCTCCCTTTTCCAGGGCAAATCGGGGCAGTTCTGAGATTGCCACTGACCCGCCTGCTATAGCCATAAAACCACTTTCTAGCTGGGACTTTGCAGAAGCAAAATCAAGCTCTTTACGTCCATTGGGATTCATAGACGAAAGGGTGAAAAAAAGTCTACCCAACGTCAACGATTGTTCACCCGATAGTCATAAGAACTTATCTGAAAACAATGGGTTCGTGAGGATCTGCTGACAGAGGCTCTTTCTATATTATGGCAAAACGCTGGAAACCAACATTGCTGACCCCCGATCCGGCAAAACTATTTGCTACGGTAAGTTTCGCCTCTCCCGATTTTTATCTGGAAGTCCGCAAAGACCTGGTCTCAGTTTTCAGTGAGATTGACTATGAAAAGGAGGTCAGGGTGGAGCGAGAATCCATTGTTCCCGAATCGCCCCGACCTTTTGTGCGAATTCTGGGATTTACAAAGCCTGTGGGCAGAGAAGAAATTGTAGACCTTGAAAGAAAGGCTCTCTCCCTGCAATCACGCCACCAGAAAGATGGGGAACCCATTGTGGAAATCTGGCCAGGCTATATCACGGAATTCGTAGCAGTGCGTGCCTCATTAATGGACGATTTTCATCATCTCTATATGTACGGAGGAATCTTTGCGGAAATCGTCTATCGTTATGAAAAGGGTGGGTTCCGGGTTATGGAAGGGGTACAGGATTTTTACCGCCGTTTAGATGTAATGGAAGCGTTTCAAGAAATGCGTATGATCTACGCTTCATGGAAAAAGAAAAAATGAAAACCACCGAAAACTCCAGACCCCGATGGCTACTTTTCGTTCTGATTCTCGTCGTCCTCCTGTACGCTTTCTCGTCTGGTTGTAAACGTTCCGGGAATTTTTTTTGCGACAATTGGGATGGAGTGCATTGTACAAACCCTCAAAATGACGTAAGAACATATAAACTGGATTTGCCGGAGGGAAAAAGCCACACATATTTCGACCTCGCCTATTATATGTACTTTCACTCCCGTCAGACTCCTGGATTGCGCGTGAACTTGAAACAACCAATTTCGGCAGGGGAGTTACAGAGGCTACGGCAAGATTTTCATTGCGTCTATCGCATTGAAAAGGAAGATAAATTTGCCGAAGGGAAAATGGAGGGCATTCGATTCGATGCAAACGGTGAAGGATTCTGGTGCTTTGACTACCTTGGTTCAATGCTGGTGAATTTTCACAAAAAATATCATACCATAGAGAGTAAACCTGTCCCGCAGGACTTTCCCATGAAATTGACCATCTCTTATGATACCGGAATCGGGCTGGAAGAAAGTCGAAGTGCCCGGATTGGACTACACTGGAAGAGTCATTAAACAGGCAAATCTCCGCCTTCGCGATAATGGACTCTCCTGTTGCAGGAACTGTGAGCCGGAAACTCACTTTCCATACCAAAATAAAACTGATGTATATGAAGGAAAAAAGGTGTCGCTGTTGCCCGGAGCCATCATAGTGAGTCATATAGGGTATTCCACCGGTGAAGCGAGGCCCTTCATCGGCAATGTGGATTGGCAGAGTTATGAGCGATTTATTTGAAGTAACTATTTCTGACGTATCTATTACTAATGTGGGTTTTGCGATCTTTTTAAAGCCGATCAACTCCCACTCCCCCAGAGTCGTGCCTATATTTATCGGGCCTCTGGAAACCTATTCCATTTCCAGTGCTCTCGATGGCGTTACTCCTCCCCGACCCAATACCCATGATCTGATTATTAATATGCTCAACGAGCTGGAAGCCAGGATTCTCCATGTTGTAATCAACGATATAATCGGAAATATTTTTTATGCACGCATAGTATTTCAGGCGGAAGATGGAATTGTGGAGCTGGATGCCCGCCCCTCTGACTCCGTGGCTGTGGCTATTCGTGCCCGTTGCCCGATCTATATGCATGAAAAGGTGTACAAAGAAGCCGCTGTTGTGGTAGGAGAAGAGGGTTCGGCCACGCCATCGCCGGAAGAGGAAAACGCTGAAGGCCAGATGCTCCCCGAACAGGATGGAGGAGCCAATGCTGTATCGGGCCAGAATTTTAGCGACCTGGAAAAACTCAAAATAGAACTCCAGAAAGCTGTGGATACAGAAAATTTTGAAGAAGCAGCCAGACTGAGAGATGAGATCAACCGCTTGATGCGCGAAAATTAATTTCCATTAAGAAATAAAACCACCTTTTTCATTAATATCTCGATCCAGTGCCAGAAGCCTCGGCGGATAACTCATTCCTGAGTTCACATGGCGAACACCTCCAGCAGTAATAGAAAGAAGCTGGGTCAAAACTGGATCCATGGTTTCCGTCGGTACGCCATAGTACAAAAAATTAATGGGAGTGAGATCTGCGAGTAAATGCAGGCGCACAGCCCGGCCGGTTTCTGTAAAAAGGATGTCAATCAGACCTCCCTGTATTACGGAGGTCTGAGGATCTCTCAATGGAGAAATTGCGAGCTTCACCGGATAGCCTCCTATGGAGGGATTTGAACGCTGGTTTATTTTTTTCAGCCACTCTGCAAGTCCTGTAAACTCCACGGTTTTCGTTGAACCCGAAGCAAAAAAGAGATTCTTACGGTCTGTATTCAGTATGATTTTTTCAATCACCGCATCGTTTAATAGCGACTTCCCAACAACGCCCACGAAAAGATCACACTGCATCAGTTTTTCTTCCGGAAGTTCCTCGATGGTTGCAAATTCCAGCACCCTGACAGTCTCTTGTTTTTCCTCTGACCGCGGGGGCACACTGATGTCAACGCCCAGCACCGACTCCTCACCAATTCTCCCTCGAATCAGTCCCCCCAGTCTGGAGCCTATGGCACCCTGACTCCCCAGCAATAAAACTTTGCGAGAAGAGAGGACAAGTCCATGACTATGAAGAATCGACTCGATCGCATGCAATATGGTAACAGCAACCTCCCCGGACTCCATCTCCCTCTTCAACGTTGAAATAGCAATGCTCAACGCGGGTAGCGAAAGCTGTTCATACTTCTCCATCAAAGAATCCAGACGATCAAAACCATTGCGCGTGTGTTCCACAGAGAAAGGCACTACAGGAATCAACCACGTTCCCAGAGGTTGGGAAAGGGTGTTTCTGTCAGGTAGCAATGATTCGTGGATGGAATCGGCGACTACCTCTCCATCGTCTCCGAGAATGGAGTAATGGACCAGCGCGTCCTGCAGAGTGGAACCATTCTGGATCAGCTGATTTAGATCAGGGGCAAGATAACCTCCGTCTTCGATTATTATAATCTTACGACCCTTTTGCTGAGCCATCAATGCCTGCTGAAAGAAAAAGAAGCCGGCTGCAACCCTCATAGCTTCAAAGTAACCATACTCCGCCTTCATCAATCGATTGTGAAGAGACTCGTTGTCCCGGTTTTCAGAATATCTGTCTGAAAGCAGATAGTAGCCTTCAATGCTTTCAGGGGTTTCCACTCTTTGCAATCCATGAAACGAGTTACGCTTATCGGAAAGAGAGAGTAAAACCTCCATATAGTCCGAGGGTACCATCCCCGCATATTTCACAAAAAGAACCTTCAAGAAATCGCAACCCATTGTATGTAGAGCGTGGATGGTCGCCAGAACTTCCGAGGTAATGTGATGGATTAAAAAAATATGATATCCGTTCAGTATATCCCGATGCTCCCCCGCAAATCGCTCCAGAATGGGCATTCTTGCGAAGTACCTTTCCAGGGTGTGTGCACTGCGTAGCGCACCAATGGAGATATTCAGCGTTCGGCCGCGATGAGAAACATCCAGAAAAGCTCTTTCCCCTTCCATCTCCAGTTGCAGGACAGAACCGGAGGAGATCAACCCGACGAGATTACGGTCCTCCAGCGGTATGAAAATTCTTTTCAGATGATCCAGTGTATTCTCTCTGGATTTCGTGAGAAGCTGCTCTGAATATTCCGCAGGCCAGGAGATTTTGATGGATTCGCATTGAGATAAACCCGCTCTATGCAGTTGGGAAAAAAAAAGGGGCTGATGTTGTATGGAGTCAACAAAGAGGTTTCGCAGGTTCTCGCACTCTTTCAAGATTCCCGGAGTTATAGAATCCGTATATCGGCTGAGCCCTTTGAGATAGGTTCGTCGATCCAGATCATCTACGACAAGGTGAGGTGCGGAAAAAAGATTCAGACGTCCGTCACTTTCGCGTTCAATTGTAATCCTTAAATAATTCCCGTTTTCTACCCGTTCCAGCAGAAAATAATAGTCGATCTCCTTATTTTCAAAATGCAGATGGAAAGGAAACAGCAAAGCTGGAGAGTTGGTTTTTTCCCTGAGTGCAGCATGTTCATCATAAAAATTGCGTAACACTTCCGGATGAAAAGCTTCCGGGAATAGAGCGCCCCCCCACCTGGGCCTCTGTAGTGTTCCGAAAACCGTTAACATTTGATCCTGGAAATCGGTCTGTATACTTGCAAAATCCCGAAAGAGCTGCCCTCTGGCAAAGATTCCGAGATAGTCGAGTCCAATCCCATCCAGTTCCGGCGTCATTTCAGGACTGATTTTTCGATAAATGGCGATATCAGGACCTCGATTCTCGATGGACTCCAGTATTTCAG
>JBNLFC010000147.1:0-8308 GCA_050305335.1 Leptospirales bacterium | reverse complement strand
TCCATTTTCAATCACGGGCACAGAGCCTTTTATAACCGGTTCAACAATTGCAATAGCACGTTTGTCCTGGACTATGTTCCCGGGGCCCGGTCTGTCATACAGAGAAATCGATTCGTCTGTATTACCCAGAATTTTTCGTTCGGGGAGCAGAAGTATTCTCTCTCCGCTGCTATTGAGAAGTTCACAACTTCCCGCGCTCTTCTGGAAAAAATACAATAATAGCGATTCTTTCTCTTCTTCACTCCCATTTCTTTCACAGTTCGGAAACTGAAAAAGATAAAATATAGTTAGAAATAAAAAAACAAATCCGGCCCGGGGGAGCTTTGCCTCAGGTACACTCCCCACCCGCCGGACCATCCAGAAAAGATTATTGAAAGTAGCTGCCAGTAAAGGTCTGCGCATCACTTCCCAGTGAAAGCAGGAATGCCACAAGGGCATCACCCCTGGTTTTGCCGATTACGGATACCTCCGAGGCTTTCTGATAAGGATCGTTCATAGGAAAGCCCGCTTGCATCATAGCACGTATTCTCCAGGAAAGGGCTACACCATCCATCTGGTCATACTCCTGGTTGAAGAGTCCTGAAAATTGGTGATACCTGGATCCCGGAGTCCCAACACTGGCTTCATCGGAAGGAGCCGCGGCTTCGGCAGAATCGGATTGCAGAAAAGCGCGCAGTTGCACTTCATCCATTTTTGTGGCCAGCCTGGAAAGATCCGGCCCGATTCTCTGGCTTCCTCTCATATTAGGAGAGTGAAAACGGTACTCCACAGGATCAGGCAGGGGGAAGTAACCGAGTTTGGAAGCATCGGAAAAGCGTTCCACTTCCCACTGAATGGATCGAAGATCTTTGGTATGGCAGTAAAAACATCCCTCCTGACGATAGACTTCCTGACCTTTGAGAACAAGTGGATCTTTGGTCAAAAGATAGGGTCCGGAGCCGTGTGTCGGCTGATTCCCGTAGGGAAGAATCACCTGAATACAAAAGCCAACGAGCAGGGCGATGGCCGCCGTGAGGATCAATTTACCTGTGCTGTTTAACATATCAAATCTCTGCCTTTTAAATCATTGTTTAAAGATTTATTTTTTATAACTAAATATTCCCGACCACAACCTGTATCTTTTTTAGTTCATCAATTCATGAGCAAAAGAAACAGGAATTCACTTTTTCAGTCTGACACCTTCTGCGTGGCTACATTCAACGCCGCCAGTGCTGCTCCGCCAAGGATTGCCAGATAACCCAGAAGGGTCAGAACATGGAGGCTCAAAAGAGGATTACCAGCGACACTTCCTGCATGCACCACGCCGGACCAATCTTTTACGCTCAAAGCAGCTTCATTGACTCCTTCTGCAATGCCGCCCGCCAGATTCCCCAGCAGAATCAGAGCGGTTCCCACAAGAAGAAGCAGAAACTGAATGGATGCAAGGGAAGGGGTATCATTGGATCCACCGATCTTTTTCATAATCAAAATAGCCGACGCGGTCAATATGATCATTCCGTAAGTCATCATATCCACACTCAAATCGTTCATATTCCACCAGGTATACCCTAGAAACTTTTGAATGAAATTGATCTGTGATACGCTTCTCAGCACGGCGAAAACCAGAACCAGTAATGCTCCCCATTGCAAATATCGGAGCATCGGGTCATTGGAAGCTTCACCCGATTTCTTAGTATTTTGAACATTTATATAACCGATCAGAATCACCACGGTCAGAGCGAAAGAAGCTACAAGGCCTATGCTCTGGCTGATCAGTGGAGTGTGGTTGTAAGCCAGATTGGCTGAACCCGCCAGAGGTGCCAGGATCAAAAGTCCCATTGCCAGAATATCGGAAGAACTTGAGCTATAAAGACCCACTCTATGTCCAGCAGGAATGAAGTAGAAAAGAGCAGCGAAGACTGGTGCGACTATAAAGAAAGCATACACTCCGGATCGCAGGAATTCCTGCACCGCATTGTCCTGGTATCCGGAAAAGAGGGGTGCGGAAGAAAACAGAGTATAAGGCTGACCGAAGTTGCCCAGCGTATAAGCTATGATTCCACCGATGGCAGCCACCATTATTAAGACCACGGGGCGGCCCGGGTGAAAAATTCCTTTCATAGCAACGGTAGCCATTACCACAAAAATAATCAGCGAAAGCACCAGTAGATCAGAACTTACCCAGGGAAGTTCGCCAAACTCTCGACCATTGTTGCCACCTGAAAGAATAGCAACGACGCCGAAGATCACTGATAACTGGTGGATCAGAAAACCAATTTGAGCTGCAATTTCCCATTTTAGACTGTTTCCAGGCTGGATGTGTAAAAGGAAATATCCCAGTCCAAGGGCCAGAGAAAGGCCGGCACCGTAAATGATGCTGACATTGAGAATGGGTTTCAAATGGCCATAATTCAGTATGCTCGCGGAGGATGGCCACTGGAGGAAAATCTGAGTCTGAGTTAGAACACCTGCGAGCGCTGCGATCAACGCCCAGGCAACGCCTGCCAGTGTAAAAGCTCGTATGGTCTTTTTGAATGTTGCTTTCATAGTTCCTGGATATCCGGTCCTTATCTTTTTCCTGATTATCTTCCCGATACCTTTCGGGCATAGTTGTATAACGAAGTCCACTCATCAGATGAGAGAGTCGTGAAAAGCGGAGCCAGCATTCCGTTTGCTTCGCTGGATGTATGAGCATTTTGAAAAGCAGCTTGAGATGCCATAGCACCGCTATTTTTCAGGTCAACGGTTACAATAAATTCGGGATTCTGTCTTTTGAGCTCATTCTCTCTGGGAAATCCACCCAGCATGGGAATAAAACCGGTCAAACCATATCTAATCTTGCGTCCTTCGCCATAAGCCCCATGACACTTTTCGCAGTCAGCCTGGTAGAGTCTGGCACCTTCGCTCACTTCTTTCCCGGCAGCAATTCGCTCAGGAGTCAGTGCAATTTCTTCCACCTTTTTTTCGGGAGTCACAGAATAGCCTGCTTTCTGAATCAACTCATCCAGAGTGGGAGCTTTTACACGATCTTCTACTTTTGTGAAACCTATTTCCCAGCGACGATGACCATCATAAACCTCTTTCAGCTTTTTATCCATAGCTGCAAGGGCCTTCTTACGGTTTTCCATATCGTCAGGTTTCTGTCCCATTTCGTAAAGGAAATTGGCCATGGCCCATCTCCCTTCGTCCGTATAAGTTAAATATTTATGGCCGGGTGCGAAGTCGGAAACGGCTTCAGCGTTTGCATCTTTGCTTGCGTTTTTCGCAAAATACCCTTCGGGATCTGTAATGGCCAGAAAGTAGTCCATGGGTGTCTTACCCGAAGCAATTTTACCTTTAAAATCTGTGGGCTTGAGTCCGCCTTCCATATCGGCAGCGCTCTCACCTTTCCCATCGTATGCGGCGCCATGGCAATCAACGCAGTCCAATTTGGAATAATATATTGAACCAAGGTAGTTTCGATCGGCAGTGGACTCATAGACCGGAGGCTTACTGTTTCCTCCGCAAGCTCCTGCAACTCCTGAAAGAACCAAAATAGCCGGCATCAGGAGAGCCGCACTTCGTGCTCTGGATTGTATGGATGATCTCATTCCCTTTCCAACCTTCTTAATCGTAGTTCTCATTTATCAATTCCCTCTCTTATTGATGCCAGTGGAGGCAGTCCTCCAGACGCGGTTCTTTTACGGGGATCAGTTTGGAGCGACTCAAACCCATTCCCACAGTAAAGAGGAAGAGTCCCAGCATCAGAAGCAGTGGTCCCAGATCGATGGGATTGAGCATAATGAAGTGGCCTTCGTCCAGAGTGGGGTAGATAAGCCAGTAAGAGTCCACAATCTGTCCGATGAAATGGAGGCCAGCTACTGCGGCCAACCAGTTGAGGTTTCGTTTGGCATCTCTGCGAATGATTAAAAAGAGCGGCAATATGAAACGAATCAGCACCAGGGCCACGCCTACATAATACCATGCACTTACGGTCTGGTCAGGATTGTAGATTCGTTTGAAATAGAATACTGTCTCTTCCGGCAGGTGCGCGTACCAGATCAGCATGAACTGGCTGAATCCTATGTATGCCCAGAAGATGGTATGACCCCATAGATATTTTCCAAAGTCATGCACATGGTTTTCGTTCAGACTGTCTCCATAATATCCGGCACGTTTCAGATACCAGATCCACAGGATCATCGATGAGTAGAAAGTAAGAGCCAGACCTGCGAAAGCATAAATGGCCCACATTGTGGAGAACCAGTGAGGCTCAATGCTCATGCCCAGGTCCCATGCGGTAAAGGAGTAAGTGAGTCCGAAAATCACCAGAAACACTGGTGATAATTTCACCATGGTCCGGTTGTGGTTGAACTTGCCGTCAATATCCTGTGCGCTGGAAAGTTTCCAGAAGAAAAATCCAAAAATGGTCCAGACGACCACCCAGAGCAGATTCCGGCCGATAAAAAAGGGCGCATTCAACCAGGGTTTTTTTCCTGCGAGTATCTTATCGGACTCCGAAGCATGGACCCAGTGGTGAAACACGGTATCCATGCCGCCGCCGAAGAAGATAATTGCCATTACAACCAATACAATGGGCAAGAACCAGAAGTAGTTTTCGGCAAGGCGACGGGAGGTAATCACCCACTTACTTCCACTCAAGTGGTTGAAGGCGACGAAGAAGACACCACCCAGAGCCATAGGCAGGGTTACAAGCAATGCCAGATGGAGCGACATGAAAAGACGTGGATGTCCGCCCCCATGGGCACCATGTTCAGCCCCGTGTGCATGCCATGGGGATAAAATTTGCCACAGGATCAACACCAGGCCGGTTGCTACCAGCCCCAGTGCCACCATTTTGAAATTTTTCGACATCCTGAACTGTAGTTTGGATTCTTCGGGTAAATGTGCCATATTTCTTCAGACCACCGATAGAGTTTCGCTTCTGTATAAACCGAAAGGTAGTGTTCCTTCTCCTTTTGATTATATCATTTCGACGATTGCTGCAACAATCGAATATAATTTACGATCGCCCAGCGATCAGATTCATTTAGTTGAGCTGCGTAAGGTTTCATCAAACCCCGGCCCACAGTAATCATATGAAAAATCATACCATCTTTCCATGCGCGAGATGATGCAGCAGCACCGGCCAGCATGGGCGGCTTTGGAAACGGAGGTACAACAGGGCCATCGCTCAAACCCTGGTAGCCATGACACACCGCGCAATAGATGTCATACATCTTGCGACCTCTGGTCAGAACTTCCTTCGAAGCCGGCAGAGGATTCTTCAGTTGATTTCCTGCTTCCACAATATCCACAACACCGTATTTATAAGGAGTTGAGCTTCTGGGCACAGTTCCCTCGGGCGGAACTCGCATAGCGCTACCAGGACCACCGAAAGCGGGGTTGGAATCTCCACCATGCTGCCAATCATCACCTTTTACCATTGCCAGGGTGGTAGTATCTTCTTCCTGAGCTTCCACCGCAGAGTTGTCATGCATATCCAGAAACCAGTGCATCCCGGAGAGATTACCGTCGTATCTACAGCCTGTGGTGGCGAGCATCCCGCTTGCAAGCAGTGTAATAGATGCCACGCGGAGCGCAAACTGTCCGGCTCTCATCTTCACCGTGGCTTTATCGCTTGTATTCATCTTCACTTCCATAATCTATTCCTGTTAACGATTATTCCGAGTCCTTTACTACAGTAATGTCCTTTGCATCAAGACCATTGAAGAATTGCTTCACACTCTCTTCCGAATAGTTATTAGAGTCAGCAGGAATCCAGAGTGCAAATCGATCATTGGTCAGGTCAGGATGGAGCGGTTTTCTGGATGCTTTTGGAATACGGGAAAGTGCCAGAAAACCTGCCACGGTAGATAGACCGCCTAAAAGCACAGTAAGCTCAAACATTACGGGAACCATGGCTGGCCATGAGAAACTGGGTTTACCGCCAATGTTCAAAGGGTACGAGTTGAAATAGGTTAGAGGATTGGAAATTACCTGCTCGTGAATTACCGTCTGCAATGTGAAGGCGAGAGTAGTTCCCAGAAGCGCGAAAACGAATGTGATGTATGGAATTCTCGATCTATGGTACCCGAGATCATGTTCCAGTCCATGCACAGGAAACGGGGAGAATGCATCGAGATTTGTATATCCCGCTTCTACCGCTTTTTTCGCCGCAGTCTTCACCTTCTCCGGCGTGTCGAACATTCCAAATACACCGTGAGTTGTCTCTTTATACTGGTATTCAAAATATTTGTCAGCAAATCTCACCCAGGCATTGACCGGGGCTGTAAAGAACCAATCCACTGCTTTTTCCAGCGCCTCGAACATCGTATTACTCCATTTCCATCTTATATACTAGCTAAAATTAAATTCCTCATCAATTTACACATATGAAAATTAATGAGCACCGTACCCTTTTGCCGCGTCAGGCGATTTGATAATGGATTTCACTTCTGCCATAGCGATCGTGGGAAACAGTCTCGCAAAGAGCAGGAAGAGTGTGAAAAATAGCCCGAAAGAACCCAGCAGAATCAGATAGTCATGAATGGTCATTATGTAAAGATCCCAGCTGGATGGGAGATAATCCCTGTGAAGTGAAGTCATCACAATCACAAATCTTTCAAACCACATACCAATGTTTACAAAGATTGATATAACCCAGAGTGCCACAGGATTAGTTCGAATAGCCTTGAACCAGAAGAGCTGCGGCGAAATTACGTTACAGGAGAACATGATCCAGTAGGACCACCACAGGGGGCCGAATGCTCTGTTGATAAAGGTAAACACTTCAAACTCACTTCCGCCATACCAGGCAATGAAGAACTCTGTGGAATACGCGAGTCCCACAAGAGAACCGGTAAGCGTTACCACTTTGGCCATATTTTCCAGGTGCTTGATGGTAATGTAATCTTTAAGATTGAAAACTTCTCTGAGGATTACCAGAAGAGTAAGAACCATACCGAAACCGGAAAAGATAGCACCGGCAACGAAGTAGGGGGGGAAGATGGTTGCGTGCCAGCCAGGAATTACGGCTGTAGCAAAGTCGAAAGATACCACGGAGTGAACGGAAAGCACCAGAGGAGCTGCCAATCCAGCAAGAATCATAGCGGTGGCTTCAAAGTGAGACCAGGCCCGAGCGCTTCCCACCCAACCAAACGAGAGGACTGAGTAGAGCTTTTTGCGGAATTTCTGAACAGCGTCTGTCTCTTTAATGCGGTCACGAATGGATGCAAAGTCCGGAATCAGACCAGCATACCAGAATACCAGAGAAATGGTAAAGTATGTGGAAACCGCAAACACGTCCCACAGGAGTGGAGAACGAGTATTGGGCCAGAGAACACCGCGCTCGTTGGGGTAGGGAAAAATCCAGAATTCAAACCAGATACGACCAACGTGGATGGCAGGAAACAATCCGGCACAGATCACAGCAAAAATGGTCATGGCTTCAGCAGCACGGTTGATGGACATCCTCCACTCCTGGCGGAAGATATAAAGAATAGCGGAGATCAGTGTTCCTGCGTGACCAATACCGACCCAGAAAACGAAGTTGATGATGAAGGTTCCCCAGCTCACCGGAACGTTGATTCCGAGAATCCCCAGGCCGCGGCCAAGTATGTTACCGATCTCAATTCCAAGCATCCCCAGAATCGACAGAGCGATCGCAAATCCTACCCACCAGGCTTTGCCGGGAAATCTTTCTGTGGGGGATGCAACGTCGTCGTTCACATCCCTGTATGTTTTTCCGCCAAGAACCAGTGGGGGACTCAGCTCTTCATATTCCTGTTGAGTGTAAAGTGTCGTATTCGCCATATCTGTGCTCGATCTGGAATTTTCCTTAAAACTAACCTTTCAATTTACTCTTTTAATGATTACCGATTCTACCTGATGGTTCTTACCCACCCTGGCAAAATCCATCTCATGCCTCATCTCTATTACGAATCTTCGCCAGGTAAGTAATGGATGGTCTGGTATCCAGAAAATCCAGAACTTTGTATTTGCGAGTTTCTGCATTCACCAGCTGGAACACACGACTCTCTTGATCGTTTATGTTACCAAAGGTGATGGCAGAAGTTGGGCAAACTTCCTGACAGGCTGTTTTCACAACTCCGTCCGGTATGATATCTATATTGCCGGACTGATACTCTGCCCTGGCCTGATTGATTCTATGAATGCAGAAAGTGCATTTTTCCATAACACCGCGCGGTCTGACAACAACGTCAGGGTTGAAAGCGAGTTGCTGTGGATCGTTGTAGTTTCTCCAGAAGCCTTCTGATTTGTACTGATACTCAAACCAGTTGAATCTTCTTACTTTGTAGGGACAGTTGTTAGCACAATACCTGGTTCC
>JBNLFC010000146.1:244-8410 GCA_050305335.1 Leptospirales bacterium | reverse complement strand
GGGGAACCGGTTCATCCAGGCAAAATTTCAGCGGTTCCGTATACTTCACCGGCTTCCCCTTATTGTAATCACCTGTGGATTGGTCCCACGCGAATAGGGGGTAGCTACCGTTGTTTTCGCTTTCTATTACATAGTATTCATTCTGAAGCATTCTCTATTTTGCCACCACAGTCAGATTTTAAATTTTCCCTCTTTAATGTCTTCCACGACGAACTGAACTTTCGGTTCAAACCGTCGATAGATTTCTGGAACTTGATCGTTGTAGTTCCATGCCGCCACAACCCTCTGTTGCTTCCCGATTATTTTTGGTGTGACCGTATAGCACTCCCTCTGCTCATCATAAAGCGAGAGCGCAAACCAAATAGACTGGTCCAGTAAGATTTCATTTTGTTTAATAAATTTATAGATATTATTCAGGCTGTCGGTGTAGGCGTGATATTCCCTGTGGTCCATTACATTTCTTAGAGTGTATTTTCTGGTTATACCGGGTCGAGGATCCCGTGTCCGCATGCCGTTGTCGAGCAAGTCAAAAATTTTTTCGTTCTTATTATCGTTTTCACCGATGCCGAGAAAATCGGAAACATTGTAAACAGTCAGTTTCTTTTTGCCTGTTTGCATTCGCTGGAGAACATGGTTGATCATAAGCTGACATTTGATCCCGTTATCCAGAAGAAAAATAGTTGGAAAATATTCCTTTAAAGGGCTCCCGTTAAGATCCTTCTTATTCAGAGGAGCAATGGCAAATCCCGAATAAGCATTGTAAAACGCATTGGTGGACTTCACATATCCGGGTTTGCCTGTTTCGGAATCAATCAGAACAACGCGTCTGCCAGACTCATAGGTCTTGACCCCCTTTTTTATCGTATACTCAATTTCAAAGTTATTGCAAGCCAGAATAATCAGTGGCTCATCGCTGGCATCTTCCTTTTCATTTAAAATAAATAACTGTTTTTTTTCATATGGATCATACTCAATTTCCAGCCTCAGTGTATCTATACTTCGGGCAGTTTTCTCCGGTGCAGTGGTTTTGTTCTCTTTTTTTCCAGTTACAATGAACTCTAATAGCTTCTCTTTTCTCGGGTCCAGCTCATACTTTTCGTCCAGGTTATGCTCATAGATGCCAGATAGAAAGTTTTCTGGTTTTTTTTGAATTTTGTGCCAGGGAACGTTTTTGTATGCATAGATTGCTCCATGTTCACTGTCGAACTGACCGAAGCATTGCAGCTGCGGATACCATACCAGAAGATTTCTGTCATCGCCATTTAAGAGATCTATATACTCAATGGTAAAATACCCTTCATCAAGATCCCACTTATAATCCTCAAAGAACTCACCCAGCAAATAGGTGGTGTATTTGAGTACATTTGTTTTTAGTTTTTGTAAAGGCAGAGGTTCAATGTCTTCAACATCGTCGTAATCTTTCAGCCCTCTCAGGTCCAGTTTCTCTTTTAAGTTTAGAAAATTGATGTATTCTTGAGGAAGATTGAGTTTTTCTTTTTTCCAGAACATTCACACTCTCCTTTCTGATAACTTCATATTACCCCTTTTTTGTAAAGGGTCTACGGTTCCGCCAGGGGCCTTCATCCATTACGAATTTATCAATTCCAAAAATCATCCCATCGCTATAGAGTTCTAATTCGGAGTTTTTTCTATCCAGGCATTCAATCTGATTCCAGACATGCATATACCAGTAGTCTCCGGGCTTTTCTGAACGATTATCAGGATTTCTCACTTTCGCCGGAACATACTGTACGCCATAAAGGTTGAGAGGCAGAAGTGCATCCAGAATGAGTTTGGAGATTACCGGAGAAGGCAGGCTATGATAGTCCGCCCATTCAAAGGAAGCAGCCGGATTGCTAAGACGAAACTTGACAGGTTCTTTCAGCTTCACAGGTTTTCCCAGACCGTATTCGGTTTCCACCTGGTCCCAGGAAAAGAGGGGATAATTATCGTTGTTTTCACGTGCGATGACATAGTATTCTTCTTGCAGCATGGCTTACGCTGGCAATGCCTGCTGAGAGAGAATATTGAAATTTTTTGTCGAAGCGAAAAAAGAACGTTAAGTTAAATATAAAAGGGAAATTATTGGTAAAAAATTAACCTATGTTAAGTATTTCATGACAGGACTTCGCCCATGGATTCAACCGTATCATTCAATGCCCCGGGCTATCACCCGAAAGAAAAACCGGATCAACCCAGGAGATTCCAGTGAAAAAATCGCTGCAGTCACTTGTGATCCTTTTTGTTGCATTGTCGTGTCGCAGTCCGGTAGCCTCAATCCCGGAAAATGGTATGTATTCATTTGGTAAATCGCTGGACGGAATTCCCTGTCGGGTCTATTTTTTTAAACGCTGGGGAACTTATGAACATCCGGTAAGACCACTGGATCCCATTTCCTATGGAGAAGCGCTACAAAGATCCGGATACTGTAGAGTCTGGATGTGCGAATCCGGGAATAAAGAACAATTTCTGCTTCTCGAAGCCATCAGAAACAACCTGCAGTTAACCCCGATCAAAAAAAATCCCGGTGAAAACACTGAACTGGAATTCTTTGAGTACCAAAAGGACCAGGCTGGTAGAAAAATTTCTGGTGATGTTACATTAGGAAGAGATCGTTTCCTTGTATCCCTGCCAGACAGTCCTGATTATCTGAGCCTGGTCAATACTTCTCCGGGTTACCGGTTTCGTTACTACTACGAGTCCAATGGAAAACTCAAGAAGGTGAAAATCACCAACATGGAAGGAGAAGTTAAACTACTTGAGTATTGAATTCGCAGCGAAAAAAGAACAGTGCGAACCTGGTGGAGATACTGATGTCAGAAAATCGATGAAGCTCGTTGTTGTGATATACTATTTTTTTGTATATTAATTTATGCTAATCCTAACCATTTTCTTGCATCTTCTATGTTTTTGAAAATATTTCGTTCCCATTTGCAATTCATAGCAAAAGAGTCATACATGCGGCACATGCCATAAACTAAAGCAGAATCAGCCACCAGCGCTATTTTAATGTCAGGGTTAATTTGAGATCCAGCTTCATCTTTCTTCTCCTATTTTATTTCTTTTGTTGCAGCGTCAAAAATTACAGCACGCCCCGGTGTCAGGCTCTGTCTTTATTATCACAGGCCTCGCAATCTCAACTGAATTTCTGCTTATCATATCTGCCACAGCGTTCAACGTCACATTTCTCAGTCATAAGGTACACCGCCCCCGCGTAATGCAAACACTATTGTTGAATCGCGAAAAATACATTCAATGCAGAGCTTGTGAACGTTAAAAAAAATAAAATACTCAACGACCAGCTGATCCATTTTTTGTGAGGATTGTTTATCCAGTAGAAAATCACAAGCGAAAAAAGCAAGCTCTGGAGGACTACCTCGGGCAGAAGAATCAGCTGAAATGAGATAGGAAGACGGGTATAGACCAGGCCCTCCAGAGAGCCAGGGGCGCCTACATAGGGAGAAAGAATTCCGATCACGACAAGAGTGCTCCAGAGTAATAGCCAACCGTACTTCTTCAGAAAAATTACATCACGGAGTAAATATAGAATAATACAGAGTAGCAGACCGCGAATCGGTTGGAAAAAAGGACCGGCTCGAACTATAGGATCTTCTGTAGAGCGAAAATATTAAACAAAAGATCCCTTCATTGGCGCTGAAATATTTCTCAAAGTTACTGACTCAATACCCATGCCAGATTTAAAAACAAGCTGAAAGCAAAGCATTGCGACATTGTGTTTGTTTTATCGATATAGGGAGAGGCGTGCGTAGCCCTCTTCGATTACCCCTTGCATTTGCTGTAAATCTCCCCCAGCTTTTTTACAGCGCTCTGGGTCTTCCCATTCCATTCAACAGCAAAATTCAAACGAAAACATCGATTATGGGATCCCGTTGCATCAAACAACGAACCCGGGAAAAGAGAAATCCCTGCAGCAGTGGCTCGCCGCACAAACTCCGTTGTGTTAGCTGGAGTCTCAATCCAGAGTAAAAACCCGCCTGCAGGCGCTACGATCTTTGCATCCGGCAGCGCATTCTGCAAAGCCTCTTGGTAGATCTTCGAAAGATCCTTGAGGGAGCGGCGAAAACGCTTTAAGTGAGAGTCGTAACTTCGTTTTTGCATCATATCAAGCACAGCCCACTGGGAGAGACGATTGGTGGAGAGATTCATGACGCGTTTCATTGCATGGATCTGATTGCGATATTTGCATGAAATAGCCCAGCCAATGCGAAGACCAGGAGCAACGGTTTTGGAAATGGAGCCGCACAGTACACCCGACGCTCCATGGGATGTGATGGTCTCCAGTGTGGCATGATCATAGCCCACCTCGCCATAAACGTTATCCTCAATGATAGCAATGTTCTCCCTGTGTGCCACATCGGCAATGAGTCGTCTGGAGGCCGAAGGCATGAGGCTGCCTGTTGGATTGGAGTAGTTGGGAATGAGTATGGCTGCCTTTGGTCTATGTCGGGCTGCTGCCAGAGCAAACGCATGGGGATCCGCACCCTCTGTGGCGGATGCTGGAATCTCCACGGCCTGGAGACCCAGTCTTTCCAGCAGCTGGTAGTTACCAAAGTAGGACGGACTTTCGATTAAGACCGTATCACCCCGGACCGTGGTGGACAGGAGCGAGAGGGCAATGGCCTCGGTACAGCCATTGGTGATGATCACATCCTCTTCGGAAAAGAGCTCACTTCCCCGGGAAAACCTCAGCGCCAGAAGTCTACGCAACCGGCTGTCTCCCCGGGGATCTTCATATAAATGTGAGGCAGTAGAGCGACTGGCATGAATGATGGAGCGTGTGATCCTTGCCAGCGGTAGGAGAGCGTCAACCGGCACAGCCGTTCCGAACGGAACAATGCGCGGGTTTGATACATCCAGGAGCATCTTGCCGATCTTATCATCAATGGAGACCTCAGCTACATGGCGAATTCCTGAGGAATTCTTACGTGCTGAAACATAGTGGCCTGATTGAGGAATTGCATCGATCCATCCCTCTCGTTCCAGTAGATGCAACGCCTCTTGCGCCGTCGAAAGGGAACACTTCTCGTTTTTGCAAAGGGCTCGAACAGAAGGAACCCGATCCCCGGTCTGCAAAAGCCCCTTCTCAATCTTCAACTGAATTTTTTCAGCAATAGCGACGTAACGCAGCATGGACCATCCTCGATCTGCCACAACAGACGGTAAACCGCAAACGAAAGGCGGCAGGATACGGTTTTACCATGGGAGAGTATGAAGCCTGGAAGGGGTCCGATGGTGGACTGCAAGGCCACCTCAAGCAACACCTTAACCTTATCCCCTTCATGCTCTCATGGTGAAAATTTGGATTGGAAGCTTATGGTGAAATCCTGCGGAAATCCGAACTGTATTGGTCAGGTTTTAAACTGTACTGGTTGATTCTTTGCCAACTGTATCTTGCTCAGAAGACTGAATTAGTTTAATATCTTAAACATGACCCATCCCTCTTCTTCCCATTTTTCCAGAAGAATTCTGAAGACACCCGGCTCTTTTATCAGGGAAATGCTGAATGTCACCCAGCAAAAGGAGGTCATCTCCTTTGCTGGCGGTCTACCCGAGCCCGATCTTTTTCCTCTGCAGGCATTGCAGCACTCCTTTCAACTGGCACTGGAGAGGGAAGGCCCGCAGGCTCTCCAATACGCGAATAGTGAGGGTTATCTGCCACTTCGTGAGTGGATTGCTGCGCTCTATACGAAGCGGGGCATTCCCACTACAGCTCAAGAGATTCTCATTACATCGGGTTCCCAGCAAGGACTGGATCTGATAGGAAAAAGTTTTGTGGATCCGGGGGCACCCATTCTGGTGGAGCGGCCTTCTTACCTGGGTGCCCTGCAGGCCTTTTCTCTTGTGGAACCTGATTTCCACGAGGTGGAAATAGGCGCCCATGGACCAGATCTGGAAACGCTCCAGAGGGAAGCGAAAGAGTGTCGCCTATTTTATACGATTCCGGACTTTCAAAACCCAACAGGCAATCGTTATAGCTTGCACAGTCGTATGAATATAGTTGGAGCCATGGAGGGTTCCGGAATGCTCCTTGTGGAAGACGAGCCGTACAGGGAGCTCTGGTATGATGTGGAGAGTAACGATCCTCCCCTGGCAGCACTCTACCACGGTCCTTCCATCAGTCTTGGATCTTTTTCAAAAGTCATCTCTCCTGGTTTGCGAATTGGATATCTGCGGGCCGAAGCCTTGCTTATGAAGATGATCCTCAGAGCCAAGCAGGCTACGGACCTTCATACATCCACTCTCACGCAGATAGCGCTGTTTCATTATTTGACTCAATTTTCAAAAGAACATGAAACTCATCTCATGGGATTGCGAAACTGCTACAGGGAGCGAAGAGATGCCATGGAGAGTGCCATTCATGAAATGCTGCGGCATGAGGCGCGCTTCACAACACCAGGGGGTGGAATGTTTCTCTGGTTGCAATTACCCGGAGTCTCAGCTACTGAGCTTTTTCCCCTTGCACTGGAGCGGGGAGTGGCACTTGTCCCGGGAATCTCATTTTATGCCAACTTTCCCAGGGAGGACGCGATTCGTTTGAACTTTACCAATACAGCGCCAGAGCTGATTCGCCGCGGTGTGGAAAAAATGGTGCATGCTATGGAGTCATTGCGAAGGTCCGGGTACGTTTATGGAAGCCGGTAAGGAGATTCGTGGACCAGAGGGCTTTGATTATCCTTTCTAGCAATGCCGATCAACGTATCTCCGAAACTGAGTTTCGTGAAGAGAGACTTCCAGAATGACGTAGCTATGTTTTTTGCAATAGCACCAAACGGAGAGGGGAGTCGTTCAGGATGAAACGAGAAGGGTTCAGTATAGAGTAGAGTCAAACCGTACAGGGGAAAAATCTTTGCCAGAGAAGCAGGGGAGTAGTCGGCATAGTGATCTGCCGGATGAGTGGCGCCCCACTCCTGTTTATGAAAGTGGAACATAGGGCCAAAGCTGGATGGCAGAGCAAAGAGAAAAAGACCCCCTGGTTTCAAAAGATCAAATACGTGCTGGAACGCAAGTTTTTGATCAGGGAGATGTTCCATAACGAAGAAAGCGGCAATGGCATCATAGACTGTCTGGGTCGGGCAATCAAGAAAACCGGAACATTGCACTTCCAGCTGCAACTTTTCTCTGGCGTACGTTATGGCATCAGGAGAAGGATCGCAACCGGTTACTTCGTAGCCAAGCTTCCGAGCCTCGTCCAGAAAATAGCCTGCAGCACACCCTGCCTCGAAAAGAGTCAGACTGGTTTTCTCGTTCTGCAAAAAATGCTGGAGAATGGTCAGACGGCGCTTTGCGTAGTTGCGATGGGCCATCTCATCTTCGTAATAGGTGCGACCATACTGATTCGCATACTCGTGTAAAAAATAACTGCCATCGTAAGTGCCCCCAGTTGCGTCCAGATAGTAGATGGCTCCGTTGTCCGGGTCTTTACCAAACTTTTTCCCTCCTGCTGAAAAGAGGCTCAAGGGTTTTTGGGAATGGGGGGATAGATGGAGTTCACTCATGCCAGGCCGAAAAGCGGGTGAAAAGTACTCTGCAATCATTGCCCGCAATGTATGCTACGCGCGAAAAGGGGCCATCCTCTTTGTTGGTAATGATGGTCTCTCTGTGGGAAATGAATGTGGGTTGCATGGATTGAATATGTTTGCCGATCAAAACGCCGTATCGGAAAGTTTCGTTGATGGTGTCGCGAAAGATCAATACAGGTTCCATATCAATGGGACGGGTCGCTTCTCCCGTGGGATCGACCATCTGGTACTCCTCTTCTTCGTATATAAAAACGATTTTTTCTTGATCAGCCTGCAGAGGAAGGGAGGAGGGGAGAACGATTTTTACAATACCCGAAACAGGAATGGCAAAATTGCCCCGTTCGGATTGAATCAACTGGTAAATTGAGGCATTTTGCTCCGGAGTTACAATGCGAATATCAGTCTGAGGATGAGCTTCCTGAGGATTTTCGGACGCTTCGCCTGAACTTTTAGCATCAGATGGCTCGTGCGCAGTCGTTGTCCCGCTGGCCTTTGTGTCACACTCTCTTTTTTCATGGCCATCGAAACCGTTGTTTCTGTGGCCATTGTGATCGGTCGTGGCTGCTCCGGCATTTTGAGCGGGTCCAGTTCTTCTGGAGATCTCCTCGCGGACTTTTTCCACAGC
>JBNLFC010000146.1:0-234 GCA_050305335.1 Leptospirales bacterium | reverse complement strand
GATCGGGATGGTAGAGTTTTAAAAGTTCACGAAACTTTGCCTCCAGCCCTTCCCGGTCCGGCAGCTCCTGAATGCGAAGGATCTTCAGATATTTTTTCAAAGGATCACTCATTGGACCTCCGATAGAGAGTCACGGCTTCTAGTACGCCTTCTCCCTCCTTTCGAGTGATGCTCCAGGACCTCTCGTGCATATATCGTTCCAATGCCGGTTCCCAGCCATGATGATCATCCAGC
>JBNLFC010000145.1:0-8486 GCA_050305335.1 Leptospirales bacterium | reverse complement strand
GGTTTTTACAAAAATGGATTTTATCAGTACAGGAACGACCTTGAGCATATTCCAGAAGGAGGTCTCGTTTTTTAGCTTTTGAATAAAAATGCTTGCCTGTTTCCGCGTAAGTATGCCCGGCTCAATGATTACCGCCTGCGATACCTGATCTGGATATCTGCTGATATATCCGGTAGCCACCATTCCACCATACGAGTGACCGATGAGGATGAATTTACGGTCGCCTGCAAACTGTTTTGCAATTTCGTGGAGATCAGCAATGTCCTGCTGGATTCCTGGCTCCAGGTTGCTATTTCGCGGTGAGAGTCCTGTCATTCGCTGATCGTAGTAGAGGATATAAAACTGATCTGCCAGTCTATCCAGGTTGCGCATATATTGAAAATCATTCCCGGGTCCGCCATGGAGCACAATCAAGGGGGGGTTTGCAGGATTTCCCATCCTCTTTGAGTGAAACCGGTATCCATGGATTTGTGTAAATTCAAGATCGGGATTGGATTCCGTTGTACGCGGCACTTGAATACAGTGAAACATCATAAGAGCAGCCCCCGGAAATATGAATAGTTTTCTTTTTAAATTTGTGACCATGGGTCAAATATTAATTGCTCCTGTGTCCCATGGCAACTAAAAAATATGACCAATGGTCATATTTTCATTGACACGAAGGCCGGATCGTGGCACCGAAAACAAGTGGGCCGAGGAACATACAGAGCCTCCGCAGAAAAAAAAGAGCGGATGGAGTCTACACGAAGTGCCATTATCAATGCTGCCATAATCGAGTTCTCAGACCTGGGGTATGAGAATGCCTCCATGTCACTCATTGCAGAGAGAGCTGGCACTGCCAAAGGAACCCTCTACTCCTATTTTGGCTCCAAAAAGGAGCTCTATGCTACCATTGCGCGTCAAATCCTGGATGAACTGGAGCAAATCATTGAGGATCAATTGAAAGAGTGCATGAGCGGTCGGGAGCAAGTCAAAGTCATTGGAAGAACACTCTACTCGTTTTTTCGCGCCAATGGATTTTATTACCGTGTATTCTCCTTCTACAATCAGAATATTAAAGAAATTATATCAAATAATCCGGAATTTTCCAGAGACAGAGTTGCAGAATTCACCATAGCTTCCATTGAAGAAGGAAAGCGCGATGGTTCCATCCACGCAAGCGTGGAGCCGTTTCGATTTCTCGCATTTACCGCCAGTACAATCTGGGGAATGCTACTCTATGTACACGAGCGTGGTGAGGAGACATTCAAAAAGATTGGACTGTCCGAAGAAGAGATTGTATCCTACAGCTTTGCAGCAATGGAGAGAATGCTATCTGAGTAAGTTTTCTTGAGGTATGGATGACATACGTGCAAAAAAAATGATACAATAAGAAAAGGATGGAAACGGTTGTTGAATATCGATTCTGGACCCGGGATAAAAAGAAATTCTGGCGCCACCATCTATTCTGGGAACATCCAATATGGAAAAGATGCCGGGACTGCTTTCGACGAATACTGGCAGAAGAGGCTCGCATTTCTATACACGCCCTGTACAGCTATCAGAAAGCTAAGAGAGGATGAATGAACTCTATATATGGCAGGATGAAGCGACGAGTCCGGATACTTTTTGCCCTGGCAGTCTGGTTGCTGGCCGTTGAACAGTGTGCGGAGTTACCACTTTCGCAACCCCGGGACACGATCTACATTCCCACTGAAATGAAAGCCATTCTACACATGAACGGGGAAACTGTATGTGGCATTTTCCTGCCCCACATTGGTAAGGGGCTATTTGAACTGGCATTGGAGCGATCGATCAAAGAAGAACCTGACCGCAACAGTAAAACAATCGGGATACTGGAAAAAGGCCAGAGGCTGAAGGTAATAAAAGACACCGAATACATGGAACTGGAGAAAAACACCGTAAGTCCCTGGGTGGAAATAGAATATGAAGGCAAGAGAGGATATCTTCCCGGTGGGTCCTTTAAATTGTTCTACAATCCAACAGGCACTATAAGTATTGATAACATAAAGCAATTCAGATTTTCCGGAAAAGTTCCGGAACATTGCGAGGATATCCAGCATTACGCCCCGCGCAACAGCAAATAGTATTGCAATTAATACACCCGCAGCTCTGGCTGCGTGGAGCGAGTGATTCATTGCGTAATATGCGTCTCAAAGAACATCACTTCTCCCCCGAATAGATGTCATTGTGGAATTCCAGATACAACTTTGGTTACGGCCCGCACTCTTGGCTGCGTACAACGCGACGTCCGCGCGATTGATCGCCTCCTCGACGCTGACCATCGAATCGAGACTGGTAATGCCGAACGATGCAGTGACCATGATGGGCTTTGTTTCGTCCGCACCGATATCAATTGTAGAAAGCCCGCTGCGCAAACGTTCAATTATAATCGAGACCGACTGAATATTGGTACTCGGAAAAGATAGTAGAAATTCTTCTCCACCATATCTGTAAACCCGGTCGTACGGCCTCAGATGCTGTTTGATATAACTCACCCAGGCTACAAGCAGTTGGTCACCGGCAGAATGGCCATAGGTATCGTTGATTCTCTTGAAATGATCCAGGTCCATGATCGCGATACCGCATTCCTGAAGTCCACGCTTGACCAACTCACGGAGTTCCCGCAGCCGGGTAAGCATACCAGTTCGGTTTTCCGCGCCTGTCAACGGATCTCGATTAATGAGCAATTCTTCGAGTTCGTGCTTGAGTGAATAAATTTCCAGATGCAAACGGTCAGCCGCATTTATGAAACTGTCATAGTCTCTCGGAGCTCCTGGCGTCTCGTTTGTCGCAGCAAGAAGTAACCGTGCCGCAAACTGATGCAGGCGATGGTGCTCAGTCTCGATTGCTACAAATGCCGGGTGGTCCAGAAGCGCTTGATGCGGCGAACCGTAATACCACTGGCCAAAACGACACTGACGATGGGCATCATCCGCTATATCACGATTGTCGTAAGATAATCGACAGATGATTGTTCGGGTCAGATCCTTGAACCACTGCTCGTGATTATAGATGGCCTGGTCCAGTTGCTGCAGCGTCGATTGTATCTCTTTCCTATCAATATCAAGCATAGTTGTTTCTCCCGATAGTTTCTAAAGCGAGGCTCAGCGGAATCAGGCGTCCATTTGATCCCCGTGCTAGCATTGCAAGGGATATTAATGCCACTGTTCTTAACTATAGCGTTGAGAAATCCATACTCCTGATGAATACCACATTTCCATAGCCACCTGAAAATGATTAGACTGATAAGCACAATATGCAAATTACATGATGCCTATCCACATAAGGTACCTATGTCTATCGCATGGGGGTTGATACAGAACCTTTGCTTCACGCATTTTAGAGCCGCATTAGCCATTTATACAGGTGTGTTGTACGGATCAGGATAAGAACCTCGTACACTTTGTTCATGAGTCAGCGGCATCTTTGAAGTTTTCATGGGCCCTGCGGCCTTTCTCAATTTATAAAATATTGCATTGGAAATGCTTTGTTTACCCGCTCGGGTATTGCCTCGCAAAAGGGGTGTATGAATCATTTGCGGATTAGCTTTCTATCGATGTCTCTCCACTTTTCCGGAAGCGAAAATCGCACCTGTCTCCGCCCCCGGCAAGAGTCGTGGTTCGTTTCAATCCCCAACCAAGCATTTCACTGGATATTCTGTCAGTGGCACAGATGTAGGGCGCCAGTTCCATAGCCCCCTGGGCTCTGAGAAACTTCACATTGGCGCACTCCACGTAGTCAACCCCGTAGTCAAATGTGCTGTCATCGCCTTCTACGTACTGCATAACAAAGTTACCCGAATATTCACGCCTCAGCGACTGGATAGCGCGCTGTCTCGCACGGCGCTTGAACCATTGAGAAAACCATAAAAATCCTATCACCCGACGCACGATAGACGGAATGGCTTTTAATTCGATCTCACTCATTTCGTAAATCCATCGACCGGCCTCCTCGACGCTCTTCCCCTGTCGCTGCAAAGCACGGTATAGTGCAAGGCATTTGGCAGTCGGAAATAGAAATATCAAAAACGGGCTTTTTTCACCGATATATGGGATCTGTGGAATCAGGTCTTCGAATTCTTCCCTTGCAGCTTCGATCATACAATATGCGCTTTCTTTCCCATATCTGGAAACCAGAAACGGCCTTGTACGCCGTAGAGTTCCATTGAAACCTCTCAGGAGTCCGGGTTTCCGTGAGAGATAATCTGAATTGTTCATGCAATTACTCCTGTGCCGTGCTGGTGTTCATTATCCATCGAAACTCAAACATGACTGCCCTGAGCCAGGGGAGGATCCTGTCAAAGTAGTCACTCAGTTTATTAGACGCACTGGCTGCGGGGCGTTCGCTGTCGGGTATTTCTTCACAGGTTTACGGAGCGTACATAACATCGTACACATTATAATAAGAGGACATGGTGGGGTTAGCACTCTGAAACGACGTACTACCTGCTTCCATAATCTGGAGGCCATACGAGGATGTACCCGCATAAATGGTTGCCTCATTGCTACCAGGTTCCTTGTATGCAAACACACAAGAGGCTGCTGTGGAACTATCCATGCTGGGGAGAGGATAAAGTGTATAGGTCTGGTTTCTGCCGACATAAAGTCCGTCTGACGTGGCAATGTAGAGGTCATCGTCAAAATACACAGTATTGGGCAAAGCATAGACATCTTTCAGAGTGGAGCTTCCCACTCCTGCATCCGTGAAAAATGTAAGGCCGTCGGCAGAGTATGCGAGCCCGGAGTCGGTTGTGACATAGTAAGCGTTGCCGGTCATAGTCGTATTCCATGTATTTATTGCAGGAAGACCATTGGAGGAATCTCTGTTCACAAAAGTGGCTCCACCATCTGTGGATATGGAAAGGCCACCAGAAGTGGCTGCAACCACTGTGGAGCCCTGCACAGTGACTCCATGCACATTATTGCTACCCAGGCCATCCGAGGTGGTACGATTGACAAAGCTTGTCCCCCCATCTGTCGAAATGGAGAGGCCGGCATAGGTTGCGACATATACGTTCGATCCACTGGCATAGACATCATATACATATTTGCTCCCCAGACCATCTGCCTCAGTTCTATGAGTGAAGCTTCCTCCCCCATTGTTGGAGATAGCGATTCCCTTTGCGAGCACTCCGACATACACCTTGCTTCCATCTACAAATAGATCCTGGGGGGAGCTACGCAGACCGTTTGTCCAGGTATGATTTATGAAAGTGGTGCCACCATCGTCGGAAAAGGATATGCCAGTGTACGTTCCAACAAAAAGACGGCCATTTACTTCAGAAACAGCCCTCGTGAAATTGGTATAGCCATCCCCGATGCCATCCAGAATGGTGCGATTTACAAAGCTTGCTCCTCCGTCGGTTGAGATGGAGAGCCCACCGTTTGTTGCTGCATAGATTGTGGAACCGGAAATAGTAACATCTCTAACACCGCTGTGTCCCAGGCCATTCGCTGTGGTACAATTTACAAAGCTTGCGCCACCATCCGTAGAGATGGAGAGACCTCCATCAGTGGCTACGTACATGTTCGCTCCATCTAAGTAGAGTGCGTTTGTAAGATTGCTTCCCAGGCCGTTGGAGGCAGTGATATTTGTAAAACTTACTCCACCATCGGTTGAGACGGAGAGCCCACCGTTCGTTGCTGCATAGATTGTGGAGCCGTAAAGATAAACATTCTGAACAATATCTCCTCCCATGCCATCCATGGTGGTTCGATTTACAAAGCTTACGCCGCCATCTGTGGATATGGAGAGTCCAGCGTCCGTGGCAGCATAAACATTGGAACCCGAGGCAACAATTCCATTAACATTGGAGTGCCCCAGACCATCGGACATTGTGCGATTGACAAAGGAATCACCACCATCAGTCGATATATAGACGCCGTCATATGCCCCTGCCACATAGATATTGGGACCGGAAGCAAAGACCGCATTGGGTGAACCGAAGCCCAGTTCTCTGGTTGTCCAGGTATTGCCGTTATCCAGGGAAATACCAACCCCTCCAACCGTACCATAGAGAATTTCAGTGTCTGTGTCATAGAAAACACGTTGTCCGAAGCGGGAACTGCTTCTGTAAGAAGAGGGAACCTTGCCTTCGCCAATTGCAAGCCCTGATGAATAGGCAACATATAAAAAACCGCTGGAAGAGATGCCGATATAGGTCTCCTCATAGGGTTCCACAACTCCCACGTTGTTTTCGGATCGATAGCGGAGAGCTGTGGATGAGTTGATAGCTATGGGCGATGTGCTGTTGCCATTGACAATGGTGCCATTCTGGGGAGAAAAAGTGGGCATTGATCCATCTACCGTATAAATAATGCGTTTGCATCCATAGTTTGAATCAACACAGGAAAGAGTAACACTCTGGGCTGTTCTGAAATACCCTCCGCTTATGGAAGCGGTTGTGTGAGGTGGTATGTTGTCCGCAACTTGAATGGATATTGTTGTATTGTCGCTACCGTATGCGTTTGTGGCCGTGATGGTATAGGTTGCAGAGCCCAGGACAGTAGTGGGTGTTCCACTTATTGTGCAGGAAGAAGGATTCAGCGTTAGCCCGACAGGGAGTGCAGGAGTCGACGAACATGCTGTCGGTGTTCCGCCTGAAAGTGTGGGTGCTATGTTTGAGATGGTATGGTTCTGAATTAAGACAAAGGGTGTTCCGGAATAACTTATACCGGGCGGTAATGGTTGCATTTCGACTGTTATCGAAATAGTCGTATCTCCACTACCAAACTCATTGGTGGCAGTGATAGTATAATCAGTCGCGCTCTGGGCAGTCGTGGGAGTTCCACTGATAGCGCAGGTAGCAGAGTTTATGGAAAGGCCATCGGGAAGAGAGGGACTGGAATTGCAGTCAGTGGGAGCATAGCCTGATAGAGTCGGGGTCAGGGTTGTAATCGCAGTGTTTTCTGTGAAGGTAAAAGGAGAACCAGTATAGCCAATTCCAGGCGTTGTTCCTGGACCATTCACGGCTATGTGAATTGTGATAGGCGTGCTTCCATTGCTATTGGTAGCGGTAATAGTATAGTCTGTTGTTATCTGGGTTGCAGTGGGAGTACCGCTTATTACACACGTAGAGGCGTTCAGGAAAAGTCCGGCAGGAAGAGTAGGGCTGGATGAACATGTTGCTGGCGTAACACTTAGAAGTAGCGGATAGATTGTTTCAATGGCAGTTCCCTGCGTGAACATGTACGACGCAAACTGGTACAGGAAAAAGGGAGGATAACCTGTCAATAAACCTCCATCGATTATCTGGATGTCAACAGTTGCAGTGGCCGATCCATAGGGGTTGGTCGCAGTGATAGTAAACTGTGTGGGACTGACTACTTCTGTGGGAGTTCCACTTATGCTGCATGTTAGTGGATTCAGTACTAAGCCGGCAGGAAGGGGAGCACCAGAGTCGCAGGAAGACAGTATACTTCCGCTCAGGGATGGAGTGAGAGGAGGGGAGACCTCTTTTCCTGTAAGAGCGACCAGAAAATCGGGGGTATAGCTGATGGTTGGCGCAATGCCGGTAGCAGTTATGGTAATCTCAATGGTGGTCTGGCCTGTACCGTAAGAATTGGATGCTATGATTGTGTAGTCTGTGGCATCCTGCGTGGTGGAAGGAGTTCCACTAAGTTCACAGTTTGTGGGAGCCAGCGTAAGACCCGCAGGCAGTGCAGGGCTGGAAGCGCAATTAGTGATAGGAAGAGCTGTGATTTCCGGAGCCATGGTTGGGATGGAACTCCCCATTACAAAAGAAAAGGAGGACAATGGATATGCAATTGTGGGCGGTGCGTTGTCGCCGTTGATATCGCCAAAATCAGCCGGTGGTTGCAGCCCTAACAATCCAGCCAGAAGAGCAAGATCAGGAGAGCTGGATTTTGAACTACACCCAATGAATATGAGTGCATGAAGTAAAAGTATAAATACTGATAAAAAACGGATAATTATTTGCATACATACCGTATTTACACCCCTAAAAGAAATGTCAATAACTAAGTATAATTGCTTCATTCTTTTTGGTAGTATAGATGGAAAGGTATCAGGTTGGTTGCTCCCATCTTGCTCCGGGATCATGCATCGGGGTTGCCGTGGTCGGGGGCGAAGGGCCTTTGGCGGGTGGCGCATTTGAGCTGTAGCGAGGATTAAGGAGAGGAATATCAGGGAGCAGCGTGAGCCATGTACCGGTGTGAGACATCAGCCGACCTGGTGCTCTCTGTCTCACCGTGGCCAGAGTACGGGCACGACTCGGTCGGAGAACGGAATTCGGCCTATCGTTTCACTGTCGAGTGCATTCCCGGCAATCCACTGATTTTCTCCACTATGGTTCAAATAGATTCACCTGCGTAGCTCAACATCCTTTGCCATAGCACCCAGAAAAGCGACACAAAGCAATGCCGTAGTCGACAGCAAAAAGATAAACACAACATTCATAATTGTATCCGGATCGCTCAGGCCCGGGAAATACCCGAATATGCCAGGCTCCATTACTACCAGCC
>JBNLFC010000144.1:0-8504 GCA_050305335.1 Leptospirales bacterium | reverse complement strand
TAACGTAGCTGTGCTCTTGCTTTCCGTGAAAAATTTCTGAACGCCAGGTATCTTTCTTGATGTTTTTCATAACATTTCTTAGATTCAAGGCCGATTCTTTAAAAAGAGCGTCGCAAAACCCTTCTACGATCACTGTGCCGGGGCTGCCCGACCGGGTTTGATCCCATGGAGCAGACAGTTATATGCGTGAGGAGAGAGCCTGAATGGATCAGGAGCCGATAGTCAGCAAGGTAATCGCATCCAGTCAGGATCAAATCAAACGACGTTTTCGTGAATCGCTGGAGTCTTTACCCGCATATCTTGTCACCGAATATGAGGAGGGTGTGACCGCAGCCCGAAACACCATATCGGGAGAGGGCTCTTTTCATCGCTGGATTCTCTTCTATCACTTTCTGTTGTCCGGTTTTCTTCAAGCCAGAGTTATGTATGACAGTGATACGGTCTTTGCATTTGGAGCGGAAATATTTCCATGGAAAGTGAATAGAGATAATGCGCTGGATTCGGAGGGAGAGAAGCGGCTGGACAGGAGAATGCTTGCGGAAAATAATCTTGTATACCTGGATTTGTATGCAGAGGACCGTGCCTTGCCCCTGAGTATAGAAGGAGTGATACCTGCGACGCTGGAAAACATTGGTCGTAAGGTAGTTATGGATGAGGTGATTCCTTTCTCGCTCCGCTACTATCCGCGCTTGCCATTTTTTATCAACCGAAAGCCCCTGGACCTATGGGAACCTCTGGAAAAGCGAATGGTGGAGGGTATAGAAAAGAGTCTGCTCCATCATGAAAGCGTAGTGTTAACGCACATTCTTTTTATGAATATGCGACCCTATTTTGAGCATATGGGGGAATTTCGATCTTTAGAAGTTCTCGAGGCCATTGAGAACGATATACGCAAAATGCTTCTACCTCTTGAAAGCTATTTTAAATTTTCACCTCTCTCTTATGTTGTATTGACGCCCGATGCGGATGAGAAAGCCATTCGCAAAAGGTTCCGCGGCATGGTGTTTTATGTGGAGAGCCTGGTTTTTGACTATCAGATGTTTCAAACGACCATCGCCGGGCTTCCTGTAAAACCCAATGATATCTGGAAGACGATCCATATTTAGTAGCAATGAACAATTAAATTCTAAGACCCCTTGCGGTATGGCCTGATCTCTGTTCCGGAAAATTTTTTCAGATAACCCTCTACTTCAGACTTTCGCCTTCTATCACTCCATCCCAGCATGATTCCCATCACTTTTGCGATAGACTCCACGCTATGTTTGCTGATCTGCCCCAGAGTGCCCACTTTCAAACGGCGGTTCACCAGATCTTCCAGGGTAACCGCACTCTCATTTTCTATAGCGAATACCACCTGGGCCATAATCTCATCATGGCCTGGTCCCGGTTTGTCTGAAATACGCTGGCGAAGAAGTCTTACAGGAAGGTTGACGCCCTTGTGAAGAGTGCGAACTTCCGTTCGTCGTAAAATTTCCAGAATGGCAGTCACTTCGTTACCATAAAGTCGAAAAAGAGTGTTGGCAATGTCTGCCGGTAATCCTTCTTTCTCGCAGAGACTCAACATCTCTTCACTTAACTGGCGCGGATCATATCCAAACGATGGGAAGCCGGGTAACGGTAGATAAGTGGAATCCGCGGGTCTGGCTTTTTTTCGCAGCTCTTTCTTTTTCAGAATTTTTCGAATCACCTGTTCACCCATGTGACGCGATGTAGTCCATTTCCCGCCGGCAACGGAAAGCAGAGATCCTACTCCATCCGTCGAGTGATCGAAGATCTCCGCTTTTCTGGAGGCATGATAAGTGCCGGGGTCATCTCCTCTGGATCCGACAATCTTCGAAGTAACAAGAGGACGTATTCCGATTACCGTGGCCAGTATGTCGCTTTCCTGGAGTTGCATTCTGAGCGGTAGCATATCGTTGACATCGCTCAAAAGCGTAGCAATATCATCCTTGTGCTTCGCGATGTTGTCCGGATGGTCTATGAAGGGAGTATCCGTTGGTCCGATGAGCGACATTCCCATCCAGGAGAGAACGAAAAAGTGACGTCCATGTTTGTTACGGTGGAGAATGTTGCGGCCCTGGCAGATATCTTTGGTCAGAAGGTGAATTCCCTGTGAACGATTGAGAGTCTGGTTGGGTCGGCCAACAGTCGCTGCCAGCAGATAATCCATCCATGGGCCTGTGGCATTGATGAACGATCGTCCTTCGATTTCGTAATGCTTTCCAGTCAGACGATCCACAACCCGCACTGCCACTGCTTCCCTGCGGCTTCCCTGGCCAGCCAGGATGAAATTCTGAGCCTCCATATGATTAAAGGCAACTGCACCCTGAGCTACTGCGGATTTTAAGAATGCAAGGGCCAGACGCTCCGGATGGATACTCTGGTAGTCGTAAAAAATAAAGCCACCTTTCAACTCGTCCGTGCGCAAACAGTATTCATGACTTTCAATATAATTCCGGCTTACATAACCGGTCATGGGCATCTGGTTCACCTGGGGAATTCTGCTATTTCGGTCAAAGGATAGGATGTCGTACATTTTCAGCCCGACGTTGAGCAGAAATCGGCCGGGAAAAGTGAAGTTGTAAACTGGCAACAGAATGGGCAGGGGTTGGACAAGATGGCCCGCAGCTCCAGCAAGCAGTCGTCGTTCTTTTAAGGATTCCCTCACCAGGGTCAGTTCCAGATTTTCCAGATATCGCAAACCGCCATGGATGAGCTTGGATGTGGCTGCGCTGGTGGCGCTGGCAAAGTCGTTTTTTTCAATGAGACAGACCGATAACCCCCTGAGAGCTGCCTCCCGGGCAGTGGAAATACCGGTAATTCCTCCTCCCACAATGACAACATCGAACCTTTTTTGCAGGGTCTCCAGATCTCGGCGGATGGGTGATACGATGGTAGACATATACGTCATTGGCAATATGACGCAGGAAATTGGTCAACTCTTCGTAAAAGAATGGGCACCATTTCATGCTCCGGCAATTTTTGCTTCCTGTGAAACGAGGATTGTATGTTGCCATTACGGGCCATGGATTTGGTCATGGAGTGCGGGTAAGTTCTGTTTTAAAGGAACTACTGAACATAGATGCAGATCTTCCAATCACCATCAATACCTCTCTTTCGCCTCATACCTTAAGTCGGTTTCTGAACATCCCCCTGTGCGATGATCCGTCTCTGGATCACCGCGCATTGCCTGGAAATATCAGGGTTCACAATAGAGCGCTTGATATCGGAATTCTACAGAAAGACAGCCTGAATATGGATCAGTCAGCAACACTGAAAGAGCTCAATGGTTTAATCCGCGGTTTCCGGGACCTTCTCGAGCAAGAGGTGGAATTGATTCAGAAGAGGAACATCGGAGTATTGCTCTCGGACATTCCTCCGCTGGCATCACTTCTTGGACAAGAGGCATCCATAAGCACGCTGGCAATGGGCAACTTCGGCTGGGATTTCATCTACCGCAACCTGGGTGAGGATTATCGCCTTTTTGCGGAGTGGTCGTCCATACTCTACGGGAATACAGATCTTCTATTTCGCCTGCCATTTCATGAGCCCATGGAGTCTTTTCCCTATTCTCTGGATGTGGGACTTCCTGTGCTGCATCCTGTCTCTTCACCGGAAGCGATTCGCAGGGAACTGGCTCTGCCGGAGACCGGATGTATTTTTGTTACGTTCGGCGGAATGGGATTGAACTCTATACCCTGGGAAAATGTGCAAATGTTTGATGGTAAACGATTCCCGTCCCGCACATTCATCACGTACGATTCTACGGCTCCGGATTTTCCCAATGTACGCAAAGTGAATCATCACATTGCTCCGGACCTGTTGAGTGTTTGCGACATGGTATTTACAAAGCCAGGGTTTTCCATCCTGGCCGATGCCTACCTGTCTGAGAAACCCATCTTTGCAATTGAACGTAATGATTTTCCGGAGACACCCATCCTGTACGATGCCATGAAGAATTACTTTCATTCGCGCATTGTTACTCATGATGAGTGCTTTGGTAGTGATTGGAGTTTTTTACTGGAAGATCCCGATGCTCCAGAATCAAGTTCAGCTCTGACCACCGATGGAGCCAGGGTTATTGCGGATCGCATCTTTCAGATGTTGAGTTAGCGTTAAACTCTGGATCGATTCTGTAAGCAACGGTCCATATAGTAGGCTGGTAAGCGATCGTCAGGAATCATGCGCAAGCACCTTTCAAAGTTTTCCATGGCTTCTTCATATCGGGCCAACCGATAGAGTTCGATCCCCTGTTTTAGAACTCCCGCGGTCTGTTCTTTTTTTTCAATGCGATCTATGGGATCTGCATCGAAGATTTCGTAAATCAACAGATTGTCTTTTTTCCCTTTGATGGGAACGGTGTCGATTTCTCGAATATGGAATCTGTCGGGTGAAATAGATTGAATTACTTTTTCCGAAACAATGATCTCTGAATGGTATGTTTTTGTAAGATTTTCCAGTCGGGATGCCAGATTCACAGTATCACCAATCACTGTAGTATCCAGTCGGTCCACATCGCCAACAGTCCCCAGCATCAACTCTCCCGTATGGATGCCGATGCCCATCTGTACAGGAACATAGCCCAGCCTGGCGCGGTGTTCATTGTATGTGATCAACTCTTTCTGCATCAGTATGGCTGCATGAATGGCGTTTTCAGCACCTTCCGGAAAAAGGGCCATAATGGCATCACCGATGAATTTATCCACAAAACCCCGGTTCGCGTGAATGTAGGGGTTCATACGGCGGAGGAAGGAGTTGAGGAATCGAAAGTTTTCCTCTGTAGTCATGGCTTCGGAGAGTGTGGTGAAGCCCCGGATATCCAGAAATAGCACAGTCAGATCCCGTTTGACCCCGTCCCCCGGAAAGACTTCCAGAATGCTTTTTTTATCAAGAAAATTCACAAACTGTGAGGGAACGAACCTGGCAAGACTTGTGCGATAGGCTTCCGACTCCCGGAACGCAAGGCTAAATCGTGTGGAGAGAATCATGGACTGGGAAAAGATGAAAAAAAGAAATCCATATTGGACCACATAGGCTGATTGAATAAAACCCTGGGAGTACGCGATATCATTTAACGCGGCCAGAACAAACATGACATAGCCGAAAAGGCTGATGCCTGAACCGCTTACGTGATGAATTCCGGCGCGAATCAGGCCAATGACAACATAGACTGCGCCGATCAGCATGAAAATCAAGAAATAGATGAGATACTGAGAGTAGAAGGCTACGGGAAATACCAGAAGAGAAGAGAAGCCCAGCGTAACTGCCCAGGTCACCAGCAGCACATATCTGGAAAAAAAGTCGCGAAAAACATTGTAAACAAACTGATAGAAAAGCGCTGCGGCCAGATAAAGCGAAAGATACTCCCCTCTGTAAAACCATTCGAAGCTCTGGACCGAAGGTCCGGTAACAAGAGCATGAGGGATTCTCTCCGTGAAAAAGATGCGCATGGAAAGGTCCAGGCAGAAAAGTCCGAAGTAGAGGGAGCCCCTATCCTCCCTGCGTTGTCCGAAAAGTCCCAGGTGGTAGATTCCCATAATCAGAATCACACCCAATGAAATGTACCCGAGGGCTTTATTGTATTCTTGATTACGAATGATGCTGCCTTCCGAACCAAAAAGAATGTTCTCCCAGAATCCACCCTGCCGGTGATGGAAATTGCTTACATGCATTAGCAGATAACCGTGGTCTGAGTGAGGGAGAATCCGATTGCGCACAGGCAAAACCTGGGGAATAGAATTGCCGACATCAGTTCCTGGAATACCGTTGGAGATCACTGGAGATCTACACTGCGCTGCGCTCATCTGTTCATCACAATAGAACAGGGAATACGCTGTACCTTCTTCCCGTCCATAAAAGGCAATGTATCCCTTCGGAATATGGCTCAATGCAAGGGTGTACGTTCCATAACCAGAGCCCCCATGAATTTTGCCGTTTTCATCTTTGTAGCCATTCCACTCATGGGGAATTTCTTGAAGGGAATAGGGTATCTTTACGGACCCGGGAGATCTTATATAGTCATAACTATCTATCAGAACGTTGGGATAAAACCTCCACTGACCTTGAAGAGAAAAGGCCTCTTGCTGCAGATCAACATGACTGAGATCAAGAGTTCCATCGAGAGCGCGCAACTTGTCTGAAGTGGGTGCCACACATGCTGTGACCAGAATGAACAGGGTAAAAGATAAAAGGGATTTGCGAACCACGCTCTCGAGTATTGCGGAGTCTCTTCAATGGACAACTCTTTTTCATGGTGACACATGGTGCAGCACCATCGTTTCTGGAGACATAAAAACTTTAATTCAAATATCTGCGCTGCAAAAAAGCCACGGCCACCGAAAGCTTTTTCAGGATGCACGTATGGTGATAATGGAAGGGTGGAAGATGGCTCTTCTGGGACGCAATGGCGCCGGAAAATCCACTCTTGCCAGGATCATTGCCGGCCTGGAAGAAGCTGATGCAGGAGAAATAGTAAAGAGTCAGAACCTGCGTATTGGATACCTGGAACAGAAAGATCCCTTTGATCCTGAAGAGAGTGTTCTCGGGTTTCTCATGCGTTATAGCGGACGTGAGAGCTGGGAGTGCGGAAAAATGGCGGGTCGGTTCGATTTAAAGGGATCGGTCCTGGAAGGCAGCATCTCCAGTCTTCCTGGTGGTTTTCAGATGCGTGTGAAATTGACGTCCATGCTTCTCAATGATCCCGAATTTTTGATACTGGATGAGCCTACCAACTACCTGGATCTTCGCACTCTTCTTTTGCTGGAGTCATTTTTACAGACGTATAATGGAGGATTTTTGATCATCTCTCATGATCGGGAGTTTCTGAAGAGAACCTGCGAATACACCGCTGAGGTCGAAAATGGCGACATCTCCGTTTTTCCCGGTGATGTGGATGAATACCTGGCCTTCAAAGAAGAGGATCGCGAGCAGAAGATTCGAGCTGGAAAAAATCTGGAACAGAAGCAGAAGGCGATGCAGGCTTTCATCGATCGCTTTCGTGCAGGGGCATCCAGGGCATCTCTTGTACAGTCTCGTATCAAACAACTGGAGAGAATGGGGCCAATAGATGTCCCCCATTTTTCATCCGCTTCGCTTCGTTTTTCTATCCCATCGGCCACAACAGTACCCGGACGGGCAATTTTTGCAGATTCTATTGAGATTGGCTATCCGGGGCGCACCATTGCTACCGGAATCAGTTTTGATATAGAAAGGGGTAGGAAAATCGCAGTACTGGGAGACAATGGATCGGGTAAAACCACCCTTCTTCGAACATTGGCAGAAGAGATCCCATTACTCGGTGGTTCGCTGAAAATTGGCGTTTCTCTACGAATCGGTTATTATGCTCAGCATGTCTATTCTACGCTGAATGAAACGATTACAATCCGCCAGCACCTGGAGGCGTGTGCGGCACAAGGCGTTACCCGGCAGGAGATACTGGATATGGCCGGTGCCTTTCTGTTTCAGGGTGACGATGTGGACAAACCTATCCGGGTATTGAGCGGGGGCGAGCGAGCCCGTCTGGCACTGGCAGGAGTTCTTCTGGGGAAACATGATATACTCCTTCTGGATGAGCCCACCAACCACCTGGACTTTGAATCTGTGGAGGCGCTGGCCGGCGCACTCTCCAGATCCAATGCCACTGTGATGCTGGTCAGCCATGATCGAACTTTCGTTCGCTTAACGGCGGATCTTATACTGGAAGTCAAAGAGGGACACGTGGTCCTCTATCCAGGTACATACGAAGAGTATGTAGACTCCATCCGACTCCAGGAAAGTTTGAGTCAGGATGAGGACACTCAGGAATCTCACACCGGCAAGAGACCTATTTCGTCAGGAGGAGCAAAGCAAGCGAAGGGAAAGCCAGAGCGTGATGCTTCCCTTAACGCGACTTCAAAAAGCGATTATCAACTTCGCAAAGAGATGGAGTCTCGTTTCAATAAACTCAATCGTCTTATTGAGAAGTTGAGTAAAGAGCTGGAAGAGCTGGAAAGTGAAAAAAGCCGTCTGCTGGAATGGTTTTCTCAAAGCGACCATGCCTACTCTCCGGAAAAGAGCCAGCGCCTGGAGGAGGTGGAGAAGCTTCTTTTTGAAAAAGAGGAGGAGACTCTCTCCAGTATGGACGAAGCAGAAAAGTTGCAGGAGGCTATTGAGCAATCCAGGGGAGGGGGGAAACAGGATGGGAAAGATAGGGATGACAGTGGGTGCATTAATGGATAGCACAGAAAAGAGAAACCGCGGAGAGAAAGAGTTACGCAGAGGGAGTGCCCCATGAAGACCATGAAGGGGAGGGTGAAAAACTGCGAGGAATGTCTATTCTCGATAATCGGCATAAAGAGAGCCGACGCATGTTCCGCATATATCAATAGCTCCCCTTCTTTTCCTAATAATCACCATTTGCCATGTCAGCAACGATTGCTCGAAGTTGCTCTAAACTTACTGTAGATTCAACTTCATGGCTATGGTTTTGCGCAATGTATAATCCACACAGAGTGTGAGTCTGCCGC
>JBNLFC010000143.1:0-8514 GCA_050305335.1 Leptospirales bacterium | reverse complement strand
GTATGGGATTCAAAGGTTTTCCAGGCAAGAGCTGAAGAAGTCATTGAAAGATTTCTACAGATGAGCGGCTCAGAATTTCATTGTTCCAGAATCGCAGGGCAAAAGTTTGAGACTGTCGCAGACCATAGTTCATACTTGCACAAGGGAGGATGCGCAAAAATTCTGGAAGCACTACTCTCTGCATCCGTGGAAAGCAAACATATAACAGAATTAAATACGCAAGAGAGTGAGAGCGGAGGAACGAGATGAGTAAAATCTTTCAATTTGGAGAAAATGTAGAGGGATATACCATTCCGGTATTGAACGAACGGGAAATACGGGCTGGTGCAGGTATTCTGTTTCTCTTTTTGTTCATGGCCATAATGCAGGCAATTCTGATCCAGAACTTTGTCTTGCTGAAACACATGATTGTTTTTTTCCTGACAGACCTGGTCATTCGTGTTTTGATCAACCCCGCATATGCTCCCTCACTCATAGTCGGTCGCTTGATCGTGCGTAATCAGGTCCCGGAGTATGTAGGCGCGCCCCAGAAGAGATTTGCCTGGGTCATAGGTATCATCTTCGCATCGGTAATGCTAATACACATTGTTGTGCTCAACGGTTACGGCCCTGTCGCAGGATTAACGTGTATGATCTGTCTGGCATTTCTCTTTTTCGAAGCAGCATTCGGAATATGTCTGGGCTGCAAAATCTATCCACCGTTCTTCAAGGGTAGAGTCCAGCACTGTCCCGGCGAGGTATGCGAAGTGCATGCGAGACAGCCCATTCAGAAGACTTCTCCTGTGCAGATCATGATTGTTTCCAGTTTTCTGGTGTATATCTTCCTCATATCTTTTCTGTTTCACGATCTGCTTCATAAACAACCCTACGACATTATGGGGATCGAGGCTAAAGTGGAATGAGCAAAAATCCCGGGCATTGCCCGGGCGACTGTCTTACAGACTAAAAGTTAACAGTATAGATCGGCTGCATAAACTGCACATCGCGGGGTGAGACGGTTGCCCTGTAGTCCTTATGCATATGTCTGGCAGCATAGTATGCGCCCATCAGGTTTACCAGCATATGGAGAAGTACGGCACTGCGCAGGTCTCCATGATCCACTTCAGTAAGATAGGATGCATATAGACCGAACACAAGAGCTCTGGCTGCGCCACTCCACCCTTGCCCGGCATAATGGCCCGCTGCAAAAAAAGTGGAGGAGGCGAGAATTCCGCCATACCTCCCAAATTTTTCCTGTAACACCGGATCCAGTGTACCACGAAAGAAAGCCTCCTGTGGGATGGTTCCCAGAAACCCGTCGCCCACGGTCAGAATTGCTACTGTGCTATCTCTTTGACCCTCTGGAACCAGTGTGGGGTGCCAGCGAGTATTGTTGAAAGCAGCGATGGAAACCAGAAATCCCAGCCATACTCTCCAGTTCAGGAGCGCTTTCGGAGAAACCGGAGAGGCCAGTAACTCAGCGTACGTCTGCTTTCTCCCCTGAATGCTTGCATAGGTGGAGTAGGCAGACCACATCAAGGAATACATTGCTGCTTCCTGTGCGGTCAATTGGGCCGCGGTTGTAAAATTCATTCGATAATAGGTAGTTCCATACTTCAAATGGGGATTGAGCTCATAAAGGAAAAAGCGAGAAGTATCCAGCTGATATCCAATCACGGGGTTTGAACTGATTCGATTCATTCGATCAAAGGAAGTTTCGTTAAAGCCTTCGATTGGAAGATAGGCCAGTCCCTCATTCACCAGGGTCTGAGCCATGAAGTACTTTATAGCATCGAATTTCACAACCCTATCTTTCGGCTGAATAAAATCTTTACTTTTTGTATAAGCATAAGCGCCATATACGCCTCCGGCAAAAAGAGAGATCTCAAAGGCCGCACTCCCATAATTTCCCAGCAAGATATCGCCAAGGCCAGGGACAAAGCCCGCACCGAAAAGTTTCTTCTCTTTTGCATTCAATTTATGATCACGCCATGAGCCATCATCTGATTGAGCTTTTTTTTCATCTTTCCGGTCATTCTCGCTGGAAGGTACACTCTGTGAAAAAAGGCCTCCCACAGGAGTGAGAACCAGAAAAATCACACAAATCCATTTCATTTTCCGCAACCTCTGAATATTGTTCAGCGGATCATGCATGGGAGTGCGGGTTATGGCAAGCGATCAGGAAACAAAGCTACGGGAATGGGAACAAACGCTACATACAAAGCATCAACCGTTGATCATTCCCATTCGAGTTTTCAACTTTTCCACATAAGAGCGACCAACAGGAATATTGGCTTCTTCCTCATCTTTTAAAAATGCGATGTAGCTTCCTCCCATGTTGTATTGCAGACGGGAAATATATAAAACATTGACAATATAACTCTTATGAACGCGGCAAAATGTGTCTGTTGGTAGTTGACTCTCCAGTTTTTTTAGAATTCGATTGGTGAGATACTCTCTAAAAACCGTATGGACTATGCACTTTTTTCCATGGGATGAAAGATAGCGAATTTCTGAATACGGTATTATGTGGTGATCCTCCTCTTCTCGGATCACCAGCACAGGAGCTCTGGGCGATTGCTCTTTTGTAACATCCTCCCTTTCGTCTACGCTTTGAATATCAGAGAGACCCGGGCGAATATGAGTACTCCTTTCAGTATCCACTTTCGCCTTCTCCTTTAAATGATCTATGCGAGAAGCGATCGTTCCGATCAAGAAAGACACCAAATAGATGGAAGGTGCCATTTCTCTGAAAAAATGAGGAAAACTTCCAGGGTCAGGCAGCGAGAAAAAAAATTGTAGGAAACTTGCGAGCACATATATTACAACAAGCCCTGCGCTTGCTGTAAAAAAAACGATTAGCAACGTTAGCATCCACGTATGCCAGAAGGGACCATTGCGAGTAAATCGCACAGCCTGATAAGCCACAGGTGCACTGAGAGCTATCAGAATAGAAAAAATCACAATATTTCTCAGCAATATTACCAGCAGCTCAGAAAAAGCCGGAAGGGGGCCTTCACTCTGAGCAAGGTTGATTGCAACGAATGAAATAGCAAGCAGAGTGCTTGTCAGCGCCCAGCGGAAGATAGAACGATACCATTGCATATTGCTTTTTCTGAATATAGGCATCTGCGATCCTTGACAGCGCAACGAACGCAGAGCCCTCTGCGGATGCAGTTATCCACTTTTGTAGTTCGTCTTTCTCCCCGTCAATATTTACATTTGAAAGTACCCTACCCCGGGCATACGGACTACAATTCGGGCACAGGGAAAGAGAGGAAACATATGTCACTTACTGATCAGTCATCGAAAAAATACCGGGGAATGGCCACATCCGATGGCGCTGGAGTCAACCTGGTGCGCATTGTTGGCACTCCACGCCTGCCCGATGTAGATCCATTTCTTCTTCTGGATGAGTTTCGTTCTGATGATAAAGAAGACTGGATTGCAGGGTTTCCCGATCACCCCCACCGGGGCTTTGAAACCATCACCTACATGAAGCAGGGCGCCTTCCGTCACCATGATAGCAAAGGACATTCCGGGCGCCTCGTGGCGGGTGGCGCGCAGTGGATGCGTGCCGGCAGAGGTGCGGTCCACAGCGAAATGCCGGACATCAGCGAGGGTTCAGTATGGGGCTACCAGCTCTGGCTCAATCTGCCGGCCCAGGAAAAGATGTCGGAACCCGATTATAGGGACTATGCGCCATCCGAGATTCCAGTGCTCCAGGAAGGAGAAAGCACCATTGTGGTCATCGCAGGAAAATACCAGAATGCAAGAGGTCCTGTCTCCTGCACACTGCCTCTTACCTACCTGGATATTGATCTTTCAGGCCATAGCATAGCGATAGATACGCCTCACATTGAGGATTCTAACCGGGAGAAAATAACGCTGATTTATCTGTATGAAGGTGCTCTTGAGGTAGAACTGGACAACGCCCGTCGAGAGGAACTGGAAGTGGAAGCCGGGGATCAACGGGGAATTCTCCTCTGCTTGAAGGAACTAAACAATACTTACACACTGAGGAGTGCCAGAAAAGCCAGCTTTCTTTTTCTGTCCAGTCTCTCTACAGGGGAGCCTATTGAAAGATCGGGTCCTTTCGTAATGAACACTAAAGAAGAAATCCGAAAGGCCTACCTTGATTATCAAAAAGGTCTATTTTGATTTTTTTCTTGATCATTTCGCCGGAATCCCTTTTTTTTTTCAGCGAATGATCTCAAAACAAAAAGATTCTCATCCCGCCTCTCTCAAAGGTTACTTTCTGATCTCCGAGAGTCAGATGGTGGATCCCAATTTCTTCCAGACAGTGGTGTTGATTCTGGAACACAACATGGAAGGCGCGTTCGGTCTGGTAGTGAATCGTCAGTCCCAGCTCCACCTGGCGGATATCATATCCGGATTCGATAATGAAAGGGGAAAAGAGACTCCCATATTTGTTGGAGGTCCTGTTCAACAGGAGTTCCTCTTCGTGGTGCACTCGCCGTTGAGCGACCGAAAGCCAACGGAGAATGCCATTGAGCCGGTTCCATCTGTTTTCTTTGAACCCGCCTTTCGCAATGTGGAAACCTTTTTCGATGATACTTACTGGAACTCCCTCCCCCTGGAGATGCGACCTCATATACACCTCTACCTCGGCTATTCCGGCTGGGCTCCGGGTCAACTGGAGCGAGAAATGGATCAAGGCTCCTGGATCACTGTGCCGGCTACACCCCGCATTGTATTTCATGAAGATCCGGAAACAGGCTGGAGAGAGGCACTCCGGGAAAAAGGGGGGATCTATCGAGTCTTTGCCGAATCCAACCAACAGCCCGGACTCAATTGAACGAATATGATCCTGAAGCAGAGCCATCCGGGGAATCACCTCTGCTTCCCTGGCAAGCCCATTTCTTTATGTCAAAATTCACATCACGCCTCTCTGGACCGCACAGGAAATGAGCTTGCCACTCATTGGTATGTCCGGAAGGCTGTTTTCTGAGGAGAAAGCCCATGGATATGACTGGATGGAAAGTTCTGGAAGCACCTACATGTCCCCACTGTAACACAGTAATGGAACAAATGGACTCCAGGCACCTGGAATGGGACTCGCCCTTTCTATGGGTTTGCTATAACAACGATTGCAGACTCTTTAAGAGTGGCTGGGAACAGATGATACAGCATTACAATCAGCTGGTCTCTTACAGATTTATGATTCATCCGCAAAATGGCGAAAAAGGCCTTATCCCTGCATTCAGTCACGAATACTTGCAGACCAACTCTTCACCCACAGCCAATAATCCCAACTTTATTGAAGATTGATTTTCAGCTCCTGTAGTTCTTACCTCTTTTTCATAAGAGACTTCAGCAGCTTGCCGAATGTAGACGAGGTGGCTCTTTTTTTTGAGCCCGGCTTTCTGGTCCGGGCGCCGCTCTTTTTCTTACCGCTTACACCGGAACGAGTCAAATTTACCCGTTTTTTAGTTTTTCCGATGCCTTTCTTCGTTTGTTTCGTTCCAGACTTTGCACTGGTTTTTTTTGTAGCAGTTTTCTTCCCTGCCTGCACAGGTTTTCTTTTGATAGCCTTGATTTTCCCCTTTTTCTTTGCGCTACTTTTGACAGCAGTTCCAGCTTTCCCTTTCTTCGTAGCACTGCTGGAAACTGCCGAGGGCTTATAATAGGATTTATGATAATTTCTCTGTTTAAAAGAGATCATTGCACGGGCGACAAGATCTTCACTGGCAATCTGAACATAGCCAGAATCGATGTAATCAAAAGATAAGTGAGCCAGACCACAACGCAAATAGGACGTGAGCTTTTCCTGCGAGGCCCCCTGCCTGGAAAGAGTATCCAGCCATTCCCGCATTTTCTTTTCCACATCGGAAAAAACTTCCTGCGGTAAACCCGCTCCATGTTTATGAATGTGTCCGTTCAACATTCGATGAACTTTTGCATAGTCCACCGCATAAGCAGGATCGATGACTCCATCCTCCATCAATTTTTTGTCCAGAGCCTTGATAATCTTTCCATCCGCCATGTTATCCACCGTTCGTTTTGAATTCCAACAAGGTCTGAAAAGCGAGAGATCCGTTCTTCGAACCTTCGATGTAAACTCGATCCGGGGCCGGTTGAGATCTGGCCACGGAGAGAGTATCTCCATACTTTGTTTCATTCAAGAAATTGATTTGTAATGCAGTCAATCGATGTTCAACAAAGAATTCTTCCGGAAGCGCGTCCAGCGCAAATTCAATGTATTTTACGTTATTAACGTGCTGATTGATGTCAATGCAACTGTAACCGATCTCTCTTTGATAGATAGGAACAGCTCCCTCAGGGACTTCGATTTTTTCCAGAGCCTCCGCGAACACCGGTGGTTGCTGGCTGCTGGACAGCACGGGCAAACTTGAGAGACGTAAAGGCTTACGACTATCCAGGTCCACCATAAGCCATGCACTGCGAGCACTTGCGATCTCATGGCCAGAAGAGGTGGAAATGAGAAAATCCCTCATTCCAAAAAGTCGATCCACTCCCGACAGCCAGGTTTTTATATGAATCTCTTCACCGATTTTCGCCTTCCCGGAGAGTTGCACGCGGCTGCGCGAAAGGACCCATGCACGTTTCTGGTCCAACATTGCCTGGTATCCAAATCCGAGGTTTTCGGCATGATTGGAGGCAACTTCCTGCATGTAATTCAACAAAGAGGAAGGCATAATAGAATGAAGCATATCTACTTCATAGGAGCGAACGTGAAAGCGTTGTTCAAACATGATAAGACTCTTTTCAGGATAAAAATTTTCGGCCCGGGGAAAAAGTCCATGGAATTTCAAATTTTAACCGGAACCGATTACTGCTATGAATTCGAGAGATAAAGAAGATGTGAGGTTAAATGGAACAAGAAAAATCTTTGAGATTTCTGTTTTCCAACAACATGTAAAAAAAAATATATAATAGAACAATTGACATTTCCAAAAAAAAACGCCAATAGCACTGAAAAAGCTTACTTTATCCGACCTTTTTCTCACTCCTTCCAGGAATTTTCTCCTGACCATAAACGAAAAATCCACTGACGCATCGTCTCATGTATGCCAGTTTCGTTAAAGATGGGAGGCTTGCCATGACCGATTCTGAAAGTGGCTTTCTGGAGCGACTATCCAGCCATGGGATTTCCCGGAGTGATTTCCTGAAATATTGCTCCGCCCTGGCAGCCTTTATGGCATTGCCTCCCGAAGCAGGTCAGATATTTGCAGATTCCCTGGAGAAGGCACCCCGTCCATCTGTCATATGGCTATCATTTCAGGAGTGCACAGGCTGCACTGAATCTGCAATTCGCTCCCACTCCCCCGATATCGAGGATCTGATTCTCGAAAAGATCTCGCTGGATTACCAGGAAACACTTATGGCTGGTTCCGGTGCCCAATCGGAAGCAGCGCTACACGATGCTCGAAAAAAAAATTTCGGCAAATACATTCTGATTGTAGGCGGATCTGTCGCAACAGGTGAGGACGGTATCTACTGCTGCATTGCAGGACGCACGTCTGAAGATCTGTTGAAGGAGTTCGCCGAAGGTGCGGCAGCTATCATCACAGTCGGGACATGTGCCTCTTATGGAGGCATTCCTATGGCATTCCCCAATCCAACAAAAGCAGTGCCCGTATCAAAAATCGTTACCAACCGTCCTATTGTATCTATTCCTGGGTGTCCGCCTATACCCACAGTCATGACTGGCGTAATCGCCTATTTCCTCACATATGGGAAGTTGCCTGAACTCGATAGCCTTCGTCGGCCACGTGCCTTTTTCGGAGATACCATCCATGACCGTTGCTATCGCCGCCCATACTATGATCGTGGCAAGTTTGCAAAATCTTTTCAGGACACAGGAGCTCAGAAAGATTGGTGTCTCTTTGAGCTGGGCTGCAAAGGACCGGTGACCCACAATTCCTGCGCCCGGATAAAATGGAACCAGGGTACATCCTGGCCAGTGGAATCAGGCCATCCTTGCCTTGGTTGTGCAGAGCCGCAGTTCTGGGATGCAGGCGCTTTTTACAAAGCCCTCTCCATGCCCTCGGATCCGCTCAAGCTTGCTGGTGCGGCTCTGGCCACAGGTGCTGCTCTGGGTGCTGCTTCAGCGCTGGCCAGCAAAGCCAGAAAGAAGAAAGCGAAAAGCGTCCATACCAGCATGACATTGTCTGATCTAAAAAAACAGAGCGATGACACAGAAAAGAGTGGAGGCAAAAAATGAACGAAATGGAGTTCTTGATCTGGGTCCGCTCAACGGGGTTAGAGATCGCTCTGGCCATCTTCATCCTGGGCACTGTGTGGCGACTGATAGAGATCTATGGCCCCGGTCGCAAAAAAGATGTTTCCAGAGAGAGGAAAGGTGAAAAGGCAAACGGAGTTTATACAATCTTCCGACGATTTTTACCTCCTCCGGGAATGGGGCTCATCAGCCAGACATGGGTCACCTACTTTGGTGGTTACGTGTTCCATGTGGGGCTGGCCATTGTAGTCTTTCTCTTCGAACCACACATAAAACTTCTTCAGAGCGTAACCGGTATTTACTGGCCT